>JALERM010000148.1 GCA_022764165.1 Eubacterium sp.
ACGCATGATTCTGCAAAAAGCCGTCGACTGGAAAAATTAGTGAAAATGTCGTACGACATGTATGCAGATGGAACCGATGAGGATGCCATTTTTCTGGCAAAGACAATCAGGCAGGAAAGAAATCCGGAACTCCAAAAAGCGATAAAAGATTTGGATAATTTCCTGTTTGGTTATTAAATTTGAAGGATTGAGTGAGAAAAAAACTGGAAGTTAAGAAAGAATGGAGATTGTTATTCGATAAGATTAATATTGTGTGTGTGAGTTTATATTCAGAAAAGAATGAATTCCCGCATAGATGCATAGCATCACGCTCAAATGTCATATATACATTGCAAAATGTCGAAAAATGCATAAAAACGTTGAACGATTGTGAGAGAGAATGACAAAAAGTACTTGATATTACTATTTTCAATATATTAAAATAGAATCTATAGAAGAGTCAGAAAACATGGAAAATGAGACAGTAGCATTTATAAATTGAACGGGATCTTTCGGAAAGGATATTTTAAATGAGTACAGTTATAATCCTGTTTTTAGACTTTGTGATTCTTGAAAGGTGTATTGCGTGATTTGTAATAGAGAGTGTGGTGATAAAAAATCCTGCCAGTACATAAGAAGGAGAGTAAAGTGCATGAAAAAAATGAAAGAAAAGTGTATGCAGATTTACGAAGAAAACAAAAAAATTGTATATTGGTATCTTAAGACAAAATGCACTTGGCTGTCGGATGATGAAGTTCATGATGTAATGACGGCAGTATGGAAAGAATTAGTGTTGAATATCGATAAGGTCAATCAATTGGGAACCAAAAAATTGCAGGCAGTATGGCTGATGCATGAAGCCAGTGAACAAGCTGAGAAACTTAAAGGAAGGGAGACGAATGAAAAAGAACGATAAAATACAGGACAGTCCTGAGTTTAAGTATCTGGAAGCGAATTTTAGTGATTTTGTGAAAGAAATGGAGGAGGATAAAGAAAGTGCGGATCTGAAACTACCTGATGGATGGGAACAGGACTTCGCCAGGATCATAGATGAGACTCTTGATGGAAATGAACGGAGACGGAGAAGAAAGATTGTCAAGAGGATTGCTGGGGTTGCGGCTGCGGCAGTTCTGGTGTTGGTCGTTGGGAACTTCACTGCTGAGAGTGTTAGTGGTGAAGGGTTGTTGGAGATGTTCCAGAATCGATTTGCATTTGGTAATAAACAGAATCAAACTTATGGAACACATAATGAGATTGAATTTGATACAGACAATGAAACGGATATTTTGTATTTTGAAGGGACTACACTGGATGAAGTTAGTGAACAAATTCGAAAAGAAATAAAATGTCCTATGTTCTATTTGGGGTATTTACCAGATGGAGTTACTGTTGAAGAAGCATCTTATGAAAAGGCATATCGTATTATTAATATAAAATTGGTAAGAGAAGATGAGTATATTTATATTTTCCAGCAGAAACAAATTGGCGATATAGCATCAGGTATTGTAGAAGAGGGAAAAAAGGAAAGTATATTGGTATCTAATAAAAAACTCGATAATCAAATTCCAATTTATGAAGGATTTCATGATAATAGTTGGTTATTTGAGGTGAAGGTAAAAAATGATCTTCTAACTATCGATACTTCAATATCAAAAGAGGAATGTGTAAAAATAGTAGAAAATATTGACTATTATTAGAAAGGGAATACTTATGAAAACAAGAAAAATAGTAGCACTCATTTTGGCAATGGTGATGTTGTTTGTACAAGCGGTTTCGGTATATGCAGAAGAAAGCGAGACAACAGAATGGTATGAATTGGTGGAAGAAGATTTTGAAATGGACACTGAATCAATACAGCCGGTTAGTCCATACTCCTTATATTTAATGAATGTGATTTCTTCTATAGTGAAATTAGATTCTAATAAGGTGGGAATGCGTGCAGAAGTTCATTGTGCTGCCGTGATGAGTAAGATTACAATCACATTTAAGCTTCAAAAGTTATCTGGTACTTCATGGAATACAGTAGGATCAACGGTGGTTTATGCTTATAATACTTCGAGTACTGCGAAAAGTGTAACGGCATCTAATTTGAGTAAAGGTACATATAGAACAAAAGCATCTGTAATGGTAACAGCATCAAATAGTAGTTATTCGGAAACGCTTACTTGCTATAGCGGTAGTATCAATCTTACATAAGATATTTTGTAATAGTACAGCGTAAATGGAGAATGAAAGAAGTTTATCACCGAAGTAAAAACTTTACATGAGAATCGCTATGCATACATCAGGCCTATCCTGTTGTGTGCATAGGCTTCCTCAGTTTCCATCTTCAGCGTCCAGTTCTTCCCGAATCCGTATGTAATCGGCAATCTCTCGATTTGTAGCCATCCGGACTGCCGGTAAGATACCAATCATCCGTTTTCCACAATCCGGACAGCGGCCCGGAAAAATGGATGCCTTGAAACAGAAATGGCAGGCATCACAGAAATAGTAGCTTATAGTTTTCAAGTTTTCATCTCCTTTTTCTGAGGTAATCACTTCTAAGTTCCGGACTGACCGGAAGTTTAAATCCCTTTCCCAGAAAAACTCTATACTTAATTTTATGAAAACAGGATCCTCTTCTAGTTCATGGGTGATATCCTCACTTGTGCGGACATTGCTATATTTTTTATGGAATTCCCGGACAGCATACTATATGAGTTGTTCATCCGGATATTGTGGATGACGCATCGTTGCTAAAACACATCAAGAAAACAGATCCTTCGTCAGAGTCACCAACATCATATCATTTTTCCAAGAACCGATTGACAATCACATAAGGTGTCAGGTTGTGCGCCCTGCAAGGGCTTGAAATAATGCAGGTGGAAATCCTGTCTGGAAAGGAAATAACCAATCCACCAGAAGTGAGTTTTGAGTTGCTGTTGGTAACAGCAGTAGCTAAGCGTAAACAACGA
>JALERM010000149.1 GCA_022764165.1 Eubacterium sp.
GTATTCGAAAATCTCTTTTGCCCGGTCTGATATCTGATCGTCTATTACTTTCCTCCGATATTTTACTACCATAACAAGATGATAATATAAGAGATATACTGAATGGGCATTATGATCCATCTCTTTCATATAATCAGCATCTTTTCTGTTTCGACTGATTATATTATATCACAGATTTGCAGGAAGAACAAGCGTTCTTTTTTAATCTGGTGAGATTTTTTGCAATTCATCTCACCACCTTAGAGGTGGGAGAATTCTTGCTCATTTCATGTTAAAGTAAATGTTATTATGAGGAGCTGTATGCGGGAAAGCCGCATGTCCGGAATTCTGTGAGGGGTACGTCCGGTAACGGACGTATCTACTCGACCAGTTACGGCGTAGTTGGATGTGATAATCATGATATCATCCATTCTCTTTGGTTTGATTATTTTGCAAGCACCATCAAAATGGAGTTGTATAATATATAATATTCTTGTATATGACGTGCAGTTATCCTACAAAACTATTGATGTACGCTAGAAAGTACGCTATAATGAAGAAAAAAGAAAGGGGATATAGTAATGACATCAATCTCAATAACAGATGCGAGAAAAAACTTATATAAACTTGTCGATAGTGTCAACAAAAGTTTTTCACCTGTTACTATTACTAATATGCATGGCAAAAATGCGGTTTTAATTTCTGAGGAAGATTGGAATGCTATCGAGGAAACATTATACCTTAATTCAATCCCCGGCATGGCTGAAAGCATTATTGAAGCAGGTAACACGCCAGTTGAAGAATGCACTGTTTATGACCCAGATGAGGAATGGTAGATGTATACGATTAGATTTAGCAAACAGGCTGACAAAGATAAGAAGCTATTAAAAGCCGCAGGACTGGAACGGAAAACAAAGGAACTATTAAATATAATTTCTCAAAATCCATTTCAGAATCCACCGCCATATGAAAAGCTGGTAGGAAATTTAGACGGATTATATAGCCGCCGTATCAACATACAGCATAGATTAGTATATGAGGTTATTGACGATAGCACGATTTTTGTTAGAAGAATGTGGACGCATTATGAAAATAATTGAATATCATCAAGTATAGACAGCCTAAAGAAATGAGCCTGTACTATGTACTTTTTCATTGGAAATGTTAAAATAGTGAAAAAGTGGAAGGGAAAAGCTTATGGAAAAATATTATACACTCAAAATATACGATATTTCTTTAGTGGATTTTTCTGTACAGGCAGATGAATTTGGACGACTTGATGTGACAGTTCATGAAATCAACGATAATAAAAAACATCTGTTTCCTTTTCAGCTGCTTACGGATGTGTCTGGCAAGAATCTATCCAGTTGGCTCAAAGGTCGAACGATACCAAAAAACAGAAGATATGTACGCAGCTTCTTTCGTTGGTTGGTTTGACACTCAATGATACAATGGGAATCATTGATATGTGCAAAGGGCTATCTGTCAATGACGCATATTGGGTGGATGATCATACCGGCAAAGTAATGGGAATGGCACCGTTGTTTGACCACAACCTGTCCTTGTTTGCCAGGGAAATGGAACGGGATTTTCCATATTTTATGCAAAATTCAAACAGTATGTTCCTTCCTGCAACAGGTACTTTATCTTTTTCGGATGAAAGTCGTGCTATCAAACTTGATTTGAAACACGACTAAATATGAAATAACCATTGATTTGGAGAAATCATGATGTCAATAAGGAGAAAATGGAGGTTGGTATTATGAATAATCATCTATTATTTATCCTATGTACAATCACAGCAGCTGTTTTTGTATCTGGCTGCAGTAAGAAAATCATGCAATCTAAGAAGAATGTTGTCACATATGCAGATAAATATATTGATTTGCATCTTCATCTTGATGGTGCAATTACACCTGAAATAGCTAAAAAGTTGGCGGCAGTTCAAAAAATAGAATTACCTGCGGAAGATGATGAGCAACTGGAAAAACTTCTGACAGTTCCAGAGGATTGTACAAGTTTAAATGATTTTCTGAAATGCTTTGCACTTCCAGATTCATTGATGATGACTAAGGAAGGAATGAGTGAAGCTGTATATTTGGTGGCAGAAAATATAAAGAGTCAGGGGGTTATATATGCTGAAATCCGTTTTGCTCCTCAGCTCCATACAGAAAAAGGAATGACCCAGGAAGAAGCTGTGTTGGCTGCTTTGGAAGGCTTGAAGCGTACAGATTTAAAGGCAAATCTAATTCTTTGTTGTATGAGGGGTGATGGAAATGAGGCTGCAAATTATGAAACAGTGGAATTGGCAAAAAAATACCTTGTAGAGGACGGCGGAGTAACTGGTATTGACCTTGCAGGTGCAGAAGCAATTTACCCAACTTCGGATTATTCGGAACTTTTTGCCAAAGCTAAAGCGCATGGTATACCATTTACGATTCATGCAGGTGAGGCTGATGGAGCGGAAAGCGTAAGATGTGCTATTGAATATGGTGCTGTGAGGATAGGGCATGGAGTTCGAATCAACGAAGATAAGAGTGTAGAAGAGTTGGTAAAGAATAAAGGTATCTATTTAGAAATGTGTCCTACCAGTAATCGTCAGACACACGCTGTGGAAGATATGTCGGATTATCCGCTGATCGATTATCTGAATCAAGGAATCAAGGTTACTCTTAATACTGACGACATGGCAATAGAAGGAACGACATTGGCTGAAGAATATCGTTACATGGAAAGAATGTTCGGTCTTACACCTGAACAAGAAAAAATAATGCTTGCAAACGCAATTGATGCTGCTTTTACAAGCGAAAATGTAAAAAATGAACTGCGAAAGGAATTGGGAATCGAAAATGCTTAAAAAGAAGCTTCCTATTGGAATTGAAAACTTCGAAGATATCATAAAAGAAGATTTTTATTATGTAGATAAAACCAGATTTATAGCCGATTTGCTTCATGATTGGGGTGCGGTGAATCTGTTTACCCGTCCGAGGAGATTTGGAAAGTCTTTGAATATGAGTATGTTGGAGTGTTTCTTTTCGCCACAAGGGGATAAAAGTATTTTTGATGGACTTGATATTTCAAAAGAAACAGGCCTTTGTGAAGAATACATGGGGAAATATCCGGTTATTTCTATTTCTTTGAAAGGCATTGATGCACGCTCCTATGAAATGGCATATCAAATGGCTGTTCAGCTTATCATTGATGCAGCTGCGAAGTTCTACTTTCTTCTGGACAGTGAAAAATTAAATACACATGATAAAGCAGAATACGGGGATCTTTTAAGCAAAACTATGAATGAGGCTTTGTTTTGCAGCAGTCTGAAAAAGCTATCGGTAATGCTGGAAAAACATTATGGTGAAAAAGTCATTCTGTTGATTGACGAGTATGATGTGCCGTTGGCAAAAGCATTTGAACATGAGTATTATGATGAAATGATTTCATTGATTCGTAATTTGCTCGGTCAGGTGCTGAAAACAAACAGCAGCCTGAAGTTTGCGGTTCTGACAGGTTGTCTGCGAATTTCAAAGGAAAGTATCTTTACCGGATTGAATAATTTACGTGTTCTGTCGGCTGCAGATACAGAATTTAATGAGTATTTCGGTTTTACAGATGAGGAAGTCAGAGGACTTTTGAAGTATTATGAGTGTTCTGAAAGTTATGATACTGTAAAACAATGGTATGACGGGTATCAGTTCGGAAACAGGGAAGTTTACTGTCCATGGGATGTAATCTGTTATTGTGCGAAATTACGTGTAGACAAAACAATACAACCGCAGAATTATTGGATAAATACCAGCAATAATGATGCAGTGAAACGATTTATACAGGAGTCATCCAATGCTGCGACAAAACGTGAAATTGAACGCCTGGTAGAAGGAGACATGATCACAAAGGAAATTCATCAGGAACTTACCTATCCGGAGATGTATAAAACGATTGATAATATCTGGAGTCTTCTTTTTATGACCGGCTATCTGACACAGAGGGGAAATGCAGAAGGCAGACAGGTTAAGCTGGCGATTCCTAATCTGGAAATCAGGGATATTTTTGTTACACAGATTATGGAATTTTTCAAAGATAATGTCAGAGAAGACGGGGAAACTCTGAATCGTTTTTGCGATGCATTGCAAAATGGGAATGTGGCAGGAGTGGAGGGGATTTTCTCAGAGTACTTAAGAAAAACGATCAGTATCCGTGATACATTTATAAAAAAGGATATGAAAGAAAATTTTTATCATGGTATCTTAGTTGGAATTCTTGGTGTCAAGAGCCGCTGGGGTATTTCTTCAAACAAAGAGATGGGGGAAGGATATGCAGACATCCTTGTGGAACCGGATACCGGAAATATGGGAATTATTATTGAAGTAAAGTATGCACATAACGGCGATTTGGATGAGGCGTGTAAAGAAGCATTGTTACAAATAAAAGATACCCGATATGAGGCTGATCTTATGGATGAAGGTGTTGAGAAAATATTGAAATATGGAATTGCATGTTATAAAAAACATTGTAAGGTTAAGCTTTCAATCAGTTAAAAAGGCTGGGATGTTATTCGTCCCAGCCTTCATAAAATCGGATATTCACTGAAATATTCCGTACAATTTCGCCTTCCTGCAGTTCAATATCATCCGGTTCGGAAATCTCAGGAAGCTGTCCGCCCTCGTCCAGTTCCAGACTGATCCAGTCAAAAGCAGCAGCATTTGCATTTTCAATAGCTTCGTCCAGTGTATCCCCTTCACCGTAACAACTCTCCAGATCAGGGAAATATCCTTTATAAGTTCCTTCTTCTGTTTTGCGGAAAACCGCAGGGTAAATAAATTTCATATCTATGTTCTCCTTTTTATAAAATTTAGATTTCTTTCAAAAGAATCACGCGGTCAAGGCCTCCATATAATTTGGCCTGAGCAACCGGCCGGTAACCGCAGCGCATCATATTATTCATGCTGTACTGGTTGTCAGGATGTATTGTGGCAAAAAGATATTTATATGGAAGTTTTTCCAACAATTCTTCAGCTTCTTGTGCCATTTGAGCCTGCAGATGGTATCCCCGGTATTGAGGGTGGACAATGGTAGATTCCATATGAGCACACAGCTGTAACTGCTCCTCAGAAAAACTCTGATAACGTCCCAGATTATCTGGTGTCATTCCGGGATACTTAATGGCAAACATTCCCGCCACTTCATTGGAATTGGAAGGATTTTCCGGCTGTGCAATGATGATAAATCCATGTTCAGAAATCATCGATGAAAGGGATTCCTCCGTTTCACATACAAACCATTCGGAAGGATGTACAATACTTTTTGTAAGGTTCATAAGCTGCATCAGAGTGGAGAAATCATCCGGTACAGCAAGTCTAAATTTGAAATTCATATAAAATAATTTCCTTTCTTCCGTTCAGGAGATTAATCCCTGTCTATTATAAACGCAATAGTGTTATTTTACAATACCCTGCAAATTGTTAACTTGAAATATATATAGGTTGACATATGAAGGGTGATGTGTTATAGTAACAAAAAAGAAAGAAAAGGTGAATCATATGGTAAATACAGAAGTAAAATCTCATTCAAAAACATACGATCTTGTCTACGTTGCTTTATTTGCAGTGTTGATTGCAATTTGTGCCTGGATCTCCGTACCCACAACCGTACCGTTTACACTGCAGACCTTTGGAATCTTTTTGACGGTAGGTCTTCTTGGCGGTAAAAGAGGTTCTATGGCAGTTCTGGTATATATCCTTCTTGGAGCAGCAGGTATTCCTGTATTTTCAGGATTTACCGGAGGAATCGGCCGTCTTTTTGGCAGTACCGGAGGTTATATTGTAGGTTTTCTGGCATCTGCCCTTGTCATGTGGGCGTTGGAAAAAGTGATGGGAAGAAAAACATGGGCATTGGCTATACAGATGGTTCTGGGGCTGATTGTCTGCTATGCCATCGGAACCGTATGGTTTATGGTGGTATATTCCGGTACTTCAGGAGCTGTAGGCCTTATGACCGTACTGGGATGGTGTGTCATTCCCTTTATTATTCCCGACCTGATCAAGATTGCAATGGCTCTGGTTCTGACAAAAAGATTGTCGTTTCTTTTTCGTTAAAATTACTGGAATTAATTGACAAAATCCGAGGATAGTGGTATATTTATACCATAATTTAATGGATCTGAGTACTGACGGAATCAATGTGGAGTACCACAGGGGAATCAGATTCGGAGAAAGCCGACCGTCTGGGCAGCATTTGTTACTGCAAATGCTGCCCTTTTTTCAAACATTCCTGTATACGGGTCTGGTTTGAAAGAAGGGCTTCAACATTTTTTATCTAAGGAGGAAGATAAGTATGTTCAAAGATGAGTATCAGGCAGCAGGGAATGCAGGTGTGGCAAAGCTTAACCTGCTAAAGAAGAATCCGGTGGGATATTTTGTATCGGCCATGGTGGCAGGTCTGTTTATCGCATTCGGAAGTTTTATCTCCATTACGCTCGCACAGTCCGTAAGTGCCGGGGGAGCAGCTTCCTTTGTGAAGTTCGCACAGTCAGCATCCTTTGCTGCAGCACTGAGTTTGATCGTAATGGCTGGAGCGGAGTTATTTACCGGTAATAACTTTATTATGACAGCCGCTTCTCTGACCAGGAAAGTATCCTGGATGGATACCGTAAAATTGTGGGTATTCTGCTGGATCGGAAATCTGGTAGGTTCCCTGCTCAGTGTCGTTGCTTTTCAGCTGACCGGAATCCCGACAGCGTCAGAAAATGCTGTTGGAGACTATTTCATTAAGGTTTCTCTGGGTAAAGTAGGATTAACTCCGGTAAATATGATATTCCGTGCGATTTTATGTAACATTCTGGTATGTCTGGCAGTATGGTGCGGAGTGAAACTGAAAAGTGAGTCTGGAAAACTGATTATGATTTTCTGGTGTATTCTGGTGTTTATGGTCTGTGGACTGGAGCATAGTATTGCAGATATGAGCATTATTGGTGTGGCGCTTGTCAACGGTGGTGTCAGCATTGGACAGTATGTGTATGCAATACTCCTGGCAACCTTTGGTAATATGATTGGAGGAGCTGTTTTTGTAGCTTTACCATATTATGTAGTTGCAAAAGAAAAATAGTAGAAAATAAAAAAGGTGCAGGTTTCTGAAAAAAAGAGAAACCTGCACCTTTTTTATTGACATTAAAATAATACTGTTTTAAAATTGTTATGTAACGAACATTCGTATCCGAACATTCGGAAACTAACAGATTATGGGAGGTGTGTTTTGGAGAAAGAATTACATATTGGCCATGAATTGAAACGGCTGGATAATGAAATTGCAAGTCATATTGCAGCATTTCGGGCAAGGACCGGAGGCGGTGACCTGACAAGAATGCAAAGCTGGATCATCAGGTTCCTGTATTTACGGCAGGGAACAGAGGTATATCAGAAAGATATTGAGGCCGAATTTTCCATTGCACGATCTACTGCCACAGGAATCCTTCAGCTGATGGAAAAGAAAGGTTATATCACAAGGCAGAGTGTGGATCGGGATGCAAGATTGAAGCAATTAGCCCTAACCTATGAGGGAAAGATGGTTCATGAGCAGACGGAGAAGAATTTTCAGAATATGGAAGCAAAGCTTTGTGAAGGTATTTCTGATGAGGATCTGGAGTTGTTTTTGAGAATTGTTCAGAAAATGAGAACTAACATGGAAGAAGATGACATGGGAACAGACAGGAGGAGAGATTGATGTTAAAAACCCTGGGAGCACAGGTAAAGGAGTTTAAAAAAGATTCCATCATGACCCCGATTTTTATGATTTTAGAGGTTATTATGGAAATGATTATTCCCCTTTTGATGGCATCTATCATTGATGATGGTGTTGAAAAAGGAGATATCCGTCACATTTGTATCGTTGGCGGATTTATGGTTCTGGCAGCATTGGCAGGATTGTTTGCCGGTATTATGGGCGGAAAATGTGGAGCAAATGCTTCCGCAGGATTTGCCAGGAATCTTAGAAAAGCAATGTTTGAAAATATTCAGACGTTTTCATTTTCCAACATTGATAAATTCAGTACTGCAGGTTTGATCACCCGTCTGACTACGGACGTATCCAACCTGCAGAATGCCTATCAGATGATACTGCGTATGTTTACAAGAGCACCCTCCAGTCTGATATGTGCTATGGTTATGGCATTCAGTATCAATGCCAGATTATCTTCAATTTATCTGGTTGCTGTTATCTTATTAGGTGCCTGTCTGTTTTTCCTGATTACAAAGGTAAACCGGTATTTCCGTCAGGTATTTAAGAAATATGATGAGCTGAATGCCAGTGTACAGGAAAATATTTCCGGTATCCGTGTTGTAAAGGCTTATGTACGTGAAGACTATGAAAATAAAAAGTTTACGACTGCAAGCCAGAATGTCTATAAGATGTTTGTCAGTGCGGAGAAAATCATTACACTGAACGCACCATTGATGCAGTTTACAGTTTATTCATGTATTCTGGGAATCAGCTGGCTGGGAGCAAAAATGATCGTTGTTGATGAATTGACAACCGGAGAACTGATGAGTCTTCTTGCTTATTGTATGAATATTCTGATGAGTCTGATGATGCTGTCCATGATTTTCGTTATGGTTACCATGAGTATGGCAAGTGCAGAACGTATCACAGAAGTGTTGAATGAAAAAACAGGAATTTCTAATCCGGAGAATCCGGTGACTTCTGTACCGGACGGCGGAATTGTGTTTAACCATGTGGATTTCAGTTACATGAAGTACAGTAAAGAATCTGTATTAAAAGATATTGATATAGCAATCAAGCCGGGTGAAACCATAGGTATTATCGGCGGCACCGGAAGTGCCAAGTCCAGTCTGGTTAATCTGATCAGCCGACTGTATGATGTAACTAAGGGCAGTGTTCAGGTCGGAGGTATTGATGTACGCAAATATGATCTGGAGGTATTAAGAAATGAGGTAGCTGTCGTGTTACAGAAAAACGTGCTGTTCTCCGGTACGATTCTGGAAAATCTTCGCTGGGGTAATAAAAATGCAACAGAGGAAGAGTGTAAACGTGCCTGTGAGCTGGCCTGCGCTGATGAATTTATTGAAAAAATGCCGGATAAATATCAGACTTATATTGAGCAGGGCGGAACCAATGTGTCCGGTGGTCAGAAACAGCGACTCTGTATTGCCAGAGCACTGCTGAAAAAGCCGAAAATACTGATTCTGGATGATTCTACCAGTGCGGTAGACACAGCGACAGATGCGAAAATCCGTCGTGCATTCCGTGAAGAAATACCTGATACAACGAAGTTGATTATTGCGCAGCGTATTTCCAGTATTTCCAGTGCAGACAGGATTATCGTTATGGATAACGGAAGAATTAACGGGTTTGGAACCCATGAAGAGCTGCTGAAAAATAATCAGATTTACCGTGAAGTATATGAATCTCAGACCCAGGGCGGCGGAGATTTTGATGAAAAGGGAGGTGACAGATAATGGCAGGAATGGGAAAAGGACCACATGGACCCAGAGGTGCAAAACCAAAAGTTAAGAATCCTGGCAAACTCCTTGCCAGATTAATGAAGTATATTACCAGATACTATGGGATTCATCTGTTCATTGTGGCAGTATGTATCTTTGTCAGTGTTATTGCCAATGTACAGGGAACCATGTTTATGAAGACACTGATTGACGATTACATTTCACCAATGCTGGGGAAACAGAATCCAGACTTCGGACCGCTTCTTCAGGCAATTATCCGTGTGGCATGTTTTTATCTGGCCGGTGTTGTCTGTACATTCGCACAGAACCGGATCATGATTTATGTAACCCAGGGAACTTTAAGAAACCTGCGAGTTGAATTATTTGGACATATGGAAAAACTTCCAATCAAATATTTTGATACCCATGCACATGGAGATATTATGTCCATCTACACCAATGATATTGATACTCTGAGACAGATGATCAGCCAGAGTATGCCGCAGTTTCTTTCCAGTGCGATTACCGTTGTGAGTGTACTGGTCAGTATGATTATCCTCAGCGTCCCTCTTACTATTGTAACATTGGTGATGGTTGCTTTGATGCTGTTTGTCACAAAGAATGTGGCGGGCTTAAGTGGAAAGTACTTTCTTGCGCAGCAGAAGGATCTGGGAACAATCAATGGTTTTATCGAGGAAATGATGGAAGGTCAGAAGGTTGTAAAGGTATTCTGTCATGAACAGGAAAGTATAGAGAAGTTTAATGAACTGAACCAGAATCTGTATGAAAGTGCCAACTATGCCAACCGCTATGGTAATATTATTGGACCGATCAATGCACAGATGGGAAATCTCAGTTATGTCATTTGTGCTATTACCGGAGGAGTGCTGGCGATTTACCATGTGGCAGGTCTTACCATCGGAGGACTGGCCAGTTTCCTGACATTTAACAAAAGTATTAATATGCCGATCAACCAGGTCAGCCAGCAGATGAACAGTATCGTTATGGCTCTGGCAGGTGCTGAACGAATTTTTAATCTTCTGGATGAAAAACCGGAGACAGACGAAGGATATGTCACCCTTGTCAATGCGAAAAAAGTGAATGGAGAAATCCAGGAGAGTAATGAACATACAGGCTGTTGGGCATGGAAACATTACCATAAAGCAGAGAACACCACCACCTATAAGGAACTGGAAGGTGATGTGGTATTTAACGGTGTTGATTTTGGATATAACGATAAGAAAATTGTCCTTCATGATATTAAACTGTATGCTCAGCCTGGACAGAAAATTGCTTTTGTTGGTTCTACCGGAGCTGGAAAAACGACGATTACAAACCTGATCAATCGTTTTTATGATATTCAGGATGGAAAAATCAGGTATGACGGTATCAATATCAATAAGATCAAAAAAGCGGATCTGAGAAGATCTCTCGGTATCGTACTGCAGGATACGCAGCTGTTTACCGGTACCGTTATGGATAACATCCGGTACGGAAAACTGGATGCCACCGATGAGGAAGTAATTGCAGCTGCAAAACTGGCAAATGCTGATGGATTTATCCGCCGTCTGCCGGATGGATATGAGACTATGCTGACCAATAACGGATCTAACCTCAGCCAGGGACAGCGGCAGCTTCTAGCTATTGCCCGTGCAGCAGTTGCAGATCCTCCGGTGCTGATTCTGGATGAGGCTACTTCGTCGATTGATACCAGAACAGAGAAACTGGTACAGGATGGCATGGACCGGCTGATGAGCGGAAGAACTACATTTGTGATCGCACACCGTCTTTCTACTGTCAGAAACAGTGACTGTATCATGGTTCTTGAAAATGGTCATATTATTGAGCGGGGTTCTCATGATCAGCTGATGGAAGAAAAAGGAAAATACTATCAGCTCTATACAGGAGGAAACGGTTCTCTTGCCGGATAATGCTTGTTTCTGTCGCAGAAATCAGGTATAATAAACAAAAACCGGAGGAACAGGATCATGAAAGAAATGGAAATGATACTGGAAGTATTATTAGAAAATGTAGCCAGTATTGCAATTATTGTCTTTGAATTTATAGGTGCAGGTATCATTATCTGGAGCGGCATCAGAAGCTTTATCAAATTTGTGACCCGATCCGGGGATACGAAAATTTACCTGGCACGTGGACTTGCCATGGGTCTTGAATTCAAAATGGGAAGCGAGATTCTGAGAACGGTTATTGTAAGAGAATGGAAAGAAATCGGTATTGTCGCAGGCATTATTGCCCTGCGTGCGGCACTGACTTTCCTGATTCACTGGGAAATCAAGGAAGAAGAGAAAGCAGAAGAGCTTGAGAAAAACTTGCAAAAGTAGGAGGATTATAAAGATGTTTCAAGAATGTATGGACAATGTTAGAAAAACGACCCCGCTGGTACACAATATTACCAACTATGTAACGGTAAATGATGTGGCCAATATTTTGCTGGCCTGCGGAGGCAGCCCGATTATGTCAGACGAACCGGAAGATGTGGTTGAAATCACTTCTATCTGCGGTGGTTTGAATATTAATATCGGGACCCTGAATAAGCGCAGTATTGAGGCCATGTACGCAGCTGGCCGAAGAGCCAATGAGCTGGGCCATATGCTGCTGTTGGATCCGGTAGGAGCAGGAGCCAGCAGTCTGCG
Source organism: Eubacterium sp. (assembly GCA_022764165.1). GTDB lineage: Bacteria > Bacillota > Clostridia > Lachnospirales > Lachnospiraceae > Oliverpabstia. Next base: position 12,086 of record JALERM010000149.1, read on the forward strand.
AACCAATACGGCTGTAGGTCTCATGGACGAGCTGAAGTTTAACGTGATCCGCGGTAATATTTCAGAGATTAAAACACTTGCCAATGGCAGCGGAACGACCAAAGGCGTGGACGCTGACGTGGCAGATGCAGTGACAGAAGAAAATCTGGATCAGATGGTTGATTTTGCTAAGAGTTTTTCGGAAAAATCCGGCAGTATTGTGGCAATTACAGGTGCCATTGATCTGGTTGCAGACAAAGACAGATGTTTTGTGATTCGTAATGGCCGCCCGGAAATGGGCAAAATAACCGGAACAGGGTGTCAGCTTTCCGGTATGATGACAGCGTTTCTTGTGGCAAATCCAGATCATCAGCTGGAAGCAGCGGCAGCAGCTGTCTGCTGTATGGGACTTGCCGGTGAAATCGGATATTCCAGACTGCAGGAGGGAGAAGGAAATTCTACCTACCGCAACCGCATCATTGATGCTGTTTATCATATGGATGGAACTACTTTGGAACAGGGGGCAAAATATGAACTGCGATAAAAATAGTCTGCTTTTATATGCGGTTACAGACCGCAGCTGGCTGAATGGAAGAACACTTTATGAACAGGTGGAGGATGCTCTGAAAGGAGGAGCTACATTCATTCAGCTCAGAGAGAAAAAACTGGACAAAGAAGACTTTTTAAAAGAAGCAATTGAGATTCAGGCACTATGCCGTCAATACCATGTACCGTTTGTCATCAATGATGATGTGGATATTGCACTGCAGATAGATGCGGACGGTGTTCATGTGGGACAGAGCGATATGGAAGCCGGGGATGTGAGAACAACGCTGGGACCGGATAAAATTATCGGTGTATCTGCTCAGACAGTGGAGCAGGCAGTGCTGGCAGAACAGAGAGGCGCAGACTATCTTGGTGTAGGTGCTGTATTTCCTACAGGTTCGAAAGATGATGCAGATGATATCAGTCATGATACTCTGCAGGCAATCTGTGAAGCTGTTCAGATCCCGGTTATTGCAATTGGCGGAATCAGTAAGAATAATGTGCTGCAGTTAAAAGGAAGAGGAATCTGTGGCATTGCCGTGATCAGTGCTATTTTTGCACAGCCCGATATACAGGCGGCGACAGAAGAGTTGAAAAATCTGACAGAAAAGATGGTGCAGGGATGATTCGCAGTGCTGTATTTGATATCGATGGAACTTTGCTGGATTCCATGCCAATCTGGAGAGAAGTGGGCAACCGTTTTCTGAAACAGAACGGAATTCCTGAACAGGAAGGACTGTCAGATATCCTTTTTCCCATGAGTCTGGAAGAAGGTGCAGAATATCTGCGATTTCACTTTATACCAGAGAAAAATGCAGAAGAGATCAAGAATGATGTACTTCGAATCGTGGAATCCTTTTATCGGGAAGAAGTTCCACTGAAAAAAGGTGTAAAAGAATTTCTTCATAAACTGCGGGAACATGGCGTGAGAATGATACTGGCTACGACAGGGGATGAGAAGCTGGCAATGGCAGCTCTGCAGCGTCTGGAAGTGTCAGGATATTTTGAGAACATTCTTACCTGTACAGGTCTTCACACTACAAAAAGGGAAAGTCTGATTTATGAGAAAGCAATGGAAATGCTGCAGTGTACACCTTCTGAGACCTGTGTTTTTGAAGATGTGCTTCATGCAATAATTTCAGCGAAAAACAGTGGTGCAAAAGTTGCTGCAGTAGCAGATGCAGAAAGTCAAAATGATTGGGACAAAATCTGTCGTATGGCGGATTATGCGATGGAAGATTTTAGTGATTTTGGCAAGTTCTGGGATTATATTATCTTGAAAGAAGATAAGACTCCCACCTCTATAGGTGGTGAGTTGCAACAATTTAGTCTTGGTGGGAGTCCAATCTCCTTCCAAGATAAAGCCTCCGGCGGATTGCAGAGGTGCGCAGATGTATTATGTCATGCAAAGCATGACGCGCACCT
>JALERM010000153.1 GCA_022764165.1 Eubacterium sp.
AAAGTGAGTCCGAAGAGCTCCGCAACCGGCCACTGGCAGGTTGCTACACACACTAAGGCGTCCGACGCTTACGGAGACTTTGGCGCGAAGGCTCTCCTGAGCGTCAATTTAGTCGCAGTTAGCGGCTAGCTGAGGAGGAACGGCCTGCTTCTGGATAAAAGGATTAAAATTTTCCGTCCGTTCCTAATTTCTTCTAATAGAAACATTCTGATGGAGATTGACAGTTTTTTAGGGGTTTGTTATAATGTGAAACAAAGTTGAAAAATATTTGTAATATTTTGACTGATTAACAGGTAAGGGGTAATGGTTATGAAATTTTCTAAGAAAGCATTGTTGGCAGGGTTGATTCTGGGTTGTATGCCTATGATGACAGCCTGTTCATTTAAAGAAACTTTGGGTATTTTGTGGAATGGTGAGGATAAGGAGAAGGATGCAGAGCAATCTGCTTCTCCCAGTCTGGAGGCTGCCAGGATTGATGGGAATGTACAGGTTCCGGTGTTGAATAATGAACCTGTTGAACCGGTTACATATAGCCTTGGTGCAGAAGCACAGCCGTTGAGCATTCAGGCTTCCGTAGAGGATGGAGGTACACTTTCTTATCAGTGGTATAGAAACAATGTCGATTCTAATGGTGGCGGAACTGTTATTGAAGGCGCTGTAGAAAGCAGTTTTATACCACCTACTTCTGAGATGGGAACTTCATATTACTATGTTGTGGTGACTAACACCATTGATAAAGGCATTCAAATGGCAGTCAGCACGACCAGATGTGTGATTGTTACAGAAGCAGCACCGGAAGTTCCTGCAGAGACACCTGCAGCGAATCCAATGCCTACAGAAGATGCACAGGGTACTTTTCAGCAAAATGAATATGGTATCTATTTTGTGTATCAGGACGGAACCATTGCTACCAGCAAGTGGGAACGCATTAACGGAGAGTTGTATTCCTTTGATGAAAGTGGAATTATGAGAGTTGGCTGGTATCAGGAAGGTGGTAAAACTTACTTTCTGAATTTCAATGGAACGATGGCACATGATACAGAAATAGATGGACATTATTTCGGACCAGATGGAGTAATGCAGCAATAGACGATCAGGACAGGGGACAGTTCTGTGTCCGATAATTAAATCGGACGCAGAACTGTCCCCTGTTCTATTTATTCTTGCTTTTTCCTCTGATGTTTAGTATCATAATGCTAGTGTAATTGATATAAAAATCAAAGAAATATTCATTGTATAATAGAAAGAAGGTAACTAATGTGAGTGATATAGTTAAAGTGGCAGTAGATGCTATGGGTGGAGATTATGCACCGGAAGAACCTGTAAAAGGTGCAGTTGAAGCTGTTAATGCTAAAGAAAATCTGTTTATTTATCTGGTAGGGCAGGAGTCGATTGTAAAAAAGGAACTGGCAAAGTATTCCTATCCGGCAGATCGAATGGAGATTGTTCCGGCATCGGAAGTTATCGAAACCGGGGAGCCGCCGGTACAGGCGATTCAGAAAAAGAAGGATTCTTCTCTGGTGAAAGCTCTGCGTCTCGTTCGGCAGGGAGAGGCGTCTGCTTTTGTTTCCTGTGGAAGCACAGGTGCCGTTCTGGTGGGCGGTCAGGTTTTGGTAGGTAAGATAAAAGGAGTGGAGCGAGCTCCTCTGGCACCACTGATTCCTACTGCAGAGGGCGTATCATTGCTGATTGACTGTGGAGCTAACGTGGATGCACGTCCCTCTCATCTGATTCAGTTTGCAAAAATGGGTTCTGTCTATATGGAGAATGTTATGGGGGTAAAAAATCCCCGGGTGGGTCTGGTCAATATAGGTGTTGAGGAAGAAAAAGGAAATGCTCTGGTAAAAGAAACCTATCCATTATTAAAAGAATGTAAAGATATCAACTTCGTTGGCAATGTTGAGGCAAGAGATATTCCGAAGGGTGTTTGTGATGTCATTGTCTGTGAAGCATTTGTAGGCAATGTAATCCTCAAATTATATGAGGGTGTGGGTGCTACTCTGATTAAAAAAATCAAAGGCGGTATGATGTCTTCCCTGAGAAGCAAAATTGGAGCACTTCTGGTAAAACCTGCTCTGAAAGAGACACTGAAAGCGTTTGATGCCAGTGAGTATGGCGGTGCACCGCTTCTTGGATTAAAAGGACTGGTAGTAAAGAGTCATGGAAGCTCAAAGGCAAATGAAATCCGTAATTCTATTTTTCAATGTATCACATTTACACAGGAAGATATCTGCGGAAAAATTAAGGAACATATAACAACAGAGAAACAGGGGGAATAATGATGGAACTGGAAAAATTACAGCAGATTATAGTTGACGTTTTAAATGTCGACGCTTCAGAAGTAACCATGGATACCACATTTACAGACGATCTGGGAGCAGACTCTCTGGATGTTTTTCAGATACTGATGGGGGTTGAAGAGACATTTGATATTGAGATACCTCAAGAAGATGCGGAGCGGATTGTGACAGTGGCAGATGCAGTGGACGCTATCCGTAATGCGATAGAATAGTACCGGAAGGTGAATGTAGATGAATCAATTAAAAAAGTTGGAAAGCATCATTGGATATGAGTTTCGAAATAAGGAGTATCTTCAGACGGCGATCAGACACAGCTCCTATGTGAATGAGCATCGTCAGAAACGGCTGCATTGTAATGAAAGACTGGAGTTTCTGGGTGATGCGGTTCTGGAACTGGTTAGTAGTGAGCATTTGTTTGGCTTGTTTCCTGACATGCCGGAAGGAGAATTGACCAGGCTGCGGGCCAGTCTTGTGTGTGAACCTACGCTGGCATTTTGTGCAAGGGAAATCGGTCTGGGCGATTTTCTTCTTCTGGGGCATGGTGAGGAACTGACCGGAGGACGTCACAGAGATTCTGTGATATCAGATGCGATGGAAGCAGTGATTGGTGCAATTTATCTGGATGGTGGATTTGCTAATGCAAAAGAGTTCATCCTTCGATTTATATTGGATGATATTGATAATAAAAAGCTCTTTTTCGATAGCAAGACCATCTTTCAGGAAATGGTACAGGGGAAGATACCGGGTGAAATTTCTTATCATTTAACCGGAGAAACAGGACCTGATCATGATAAAACCTTTTCAGCGGAAGTGTGGATTGGGAAAAAATCCATGGGAAAGGGAACCGGGCGAACGAAAAAGGCCGCTGAGCAGATGGCGGCGTACCGGGCAATCTGCAGACTGAAACAACAGTAGGTGACATATGTATCTTAAAAGTATAGAAGTACAGGGATTCAAATCCTTTGCAAATAAAATCGTATTTGAATTTCATAACGGTATCACCGGAATTGTAGGACCTAATGGCAGCGGTAAAAGTAATGTAGGTGATGCGGTACGTTGGGTTCTGGGAGAGCAGAGTGCAAAGCAGCTGCGAGGCGGCAATATGCAGGACGTTATCTTTTCAGGTACAGAGACCAGAAAACCGCTGGGATTCGCCTCTGTTGCCATCACTCTGGATAATTCAGACCATAAACTGGATATTGATTATCAGGAAGTGACTGTGACGAGACGTCTGTATCGTTCCGGTGAGAGTGAGTATCTTCTGAATGGGGCAAGCTGCCGACTGAAAGACATCAATGAACTTTTCTATGATACAGGGATCGGAAAAGAAGGATATTCTATAATCGGACAGGGACAGATTGATAAGATACTGAGCGGCAAGCCGGAGGAGAGAAGAGAACTGTTCGATGAAGCCGCCGGCATTGTTAAGTTTAAAAGAAGGAAAACAACTGCACTGAAAAAACTGGATGAAGAACAGCAGAATCTGGTTCGTGTTACTGATATTTTGTCAGAACTCACTCGCCAGATTGGGCCTCTTGAGAGACAGTCAGAGACTGCCAGGATATATCTGAAAAAGAAAGAGGAATTAAAAATTCTTGACGTGAATATGTTTCTGGTAGAGACAGCTTATATCCGTGAACAGCTAAAAGATCTGGATGACAAAATCAGGATTGCACAGGGAGAACTTTCGCAGACTCAGGAAGCATTTGCACAGACCCGGTCAGAGTATGAGAGGCTTGAGCAGGAACTGGAACAGCTGGATGAACAGATTCAACGTGCCCGCGAGGAAGCAGGGAAAAATGCCCTGCAAAAGCAGCAGCTGGAAAATGATATCCAGATTTTAAAAGAGCAGATTCGTGCCGCTCATCAGAGCGATCAGCATTATCAGGAGAGAATTGCTTTTATTGAACAGGAACTGTCCCGGAGAAAAGAAGAAAAGAAAGTATGTCTGGAAGAAAAGGAAAAACTGGAACAGAATATCCGTGAGGTAGAATGCCGTAAAGTAGAAAAACAGGAAGAACTGACAGAGATTCAGGAAAGAATTAAAAATTGTACACGGGATATTGAGGAAAGCAAAAATGAAATCATTGAGATCCTCAATCAGCGGGCATCAACGAAAGGTAAGATGCAGAGATATGATGCTATGCTGGAGCAAATCGGGATTCGTAAAGCTGCACTCAGCCAGCGTATTTTGAAACTGAAAAGTGAAGAATCGGAGCAGTCGGAGATTATCCGTGAGCATCAGGAAAAATATCAGCAGATCAACGCTCAGATGGATGACCTGAGTCAGGAATATCGTAAAACGGAGCGGGAGATTGCTTCCATGCGCAAGCTTCTGGATGATCAGAATAAGCAGATAGAAGCAGGCCAGGCTTCCTATCACCGGGAGGCTTCCCGTCTGGAATCCCTGCGGAACCTTACGGAAAGATATGAAGGGTATGGCAACAGTATCCGCAGAGTCATGGAGCAGAAGGAAAAACAGCCCGGGATACATGGTGTCGTTGCTGATCTGATTAAGGTAAAGAAAAAATACGAGACAGCGATTGAGACAGCTCTTGGAGGAAGTATTCAGAATATTGTTACCGATAATGATCAGACGGCAAAATACCTGATTGAATTTTTGAAGAAAAATCGATTTGGAAGAGCCACTTTCCTTCCGCTTACCAATATGCGTAAAAGCAGTTTTACAAATATGGCTGCATTAAAAGAGCCGGGTGTGATAGGGATAGCAGATACCCTGGTAGAAGCAGAACCGCTGTATCATACGTTACTGTCCCAGCTGCTTGGAAGAACGCTGGTAGTTGATACGATTGATCATGCGATTGCCATTGCACGCAAATTTTCGCACAGCCTTCGGATTGTGACTCTGGAAGGAGAGTTATTGAGTCCAGGGGGTTCCATGACCGGTGGCGCTTTTAAAAACAGCAGCAATCTTCTGGGAAGAAGAAGGGAAATGGAAGAACTGGAAGCCAGTGTGGCTGCATTACAAAGGGATGTGCAGAAACTCCAGGCTTCTATTATGAAAGTTCGCGATGACAGAAATGTGCTGAGGGATAAGCTTTCCGAACTGTCGGAACAGCTGCAGAAATTGCAGATTTCCCAGAATACAGAAAAAATGAATATTACTCAGGCTGAGGCGAGAATCCGCGAAATCAGGGGCGGTTATGGGCAGTTAAAGACGGAAGGAAGAGAGATTGAAGGGCAGATTCGGGAAATTAAAGAAAGCAGTGCCCGTATTCAGGCGGAAATGAATCTTTCCGGAGAACGAGAAAAAGAACAGGAAGAACTGGTAAATTCCACTCAGCTGATTCTGGATCAGCTGCTGGAGAAAGAAGCGGAAGCGTCCCGCCAGCTGAATGAAATCCAGATTGAATATGCTTCTATGGAGCAGAAGTTTGGATTTGCCCAGGAGAATATTGGACGTCTTGTGCAGGAAGAAAATGGTCTCACAGAGGAACAGGAACATGTACGTGCATCCATGGAACAGGGAACGCAGGATATGGAGAAAAAAGAAGCCGATATTCTTGAGATTCAAAAGACCATTCAGGCAGCGGAACAAGTACAGATGGAAGATGAACAGAAGATGAAAGACTATCTTGCCCGCAAGGAAGAATTGAATACACAGCACAAAAGTTTCTTCAATCGCCGGGATGAACTTTCAGCTCATATCAATCGAATGGATAAGGAGTGCTTCCGTCTGAACAGTCAGAAAGAAAAGCTTGATGAGAGGCAGGAGTCTCAGATTAATTATCTGTGGGAAGAATATGAGATCACACCCAGTCAGGCGGCTGCATACCGAATGGAAGAGATTCCCGACAGAACGGAGATCAAAAATCAGATCGGCGAGCTGAAAGATGCCATTCGGAAACTGGGTAATGTCAATGTGAATGCAATTGAGGAATTTAAAGAGGTATCGGAGCGTCATCGTTTCCTGAGCGCCCAGCATGAGGATCTGGTGCAGGCGGCCCAGACCCTGAGAGGGATTATTGCAGAACTGGATGAAGGCATGCGAAAACAGTTCGCTGAAAAGTTTCAGCAGATACGTGCAGAGTTCGATAAGGCATTTAAGCAATTATTCGGAGGAGGAAAAGGTACGCTGGAGCTTATGGAGGAGGAAGATATTCTGGAGGCAGGCATCCGGATCATTTCCCAGCCACCGGGGAAAAAACTGCAGAACATGATGCAGCTTTCCGGTGGAGAAAAAGCATTGACGGCAATTGCACTGCTGTTTGCCATTCAGAATCTGAAGCCTTCTCCATTCTGTCTTCTGGATGAGATTGAGGCTGCCCTTGACGATTCTAATGTAACAAGGTTTGCTCAATACTTACATAAGTTGACAAAAAACACACAGTTTATTATTATAACACATAGAAGAGGCACAATGAATGCGGCTGACCGTTTGTATGGTATTACGATGCAGGAAAAAGGTGTCTCTACTCTGGTATCGGTCAATCTGATTGAAAATCAGCTGGATGAATAGCGATTGCCCTGTACTGAGGCAGAAAAAGTAAGATTGAGGAGGAAGAGTATGGCAGAGGAAAAGAAAGGTTTTTTCAGGCGTCTGGTAGATGGACTGACAAAAACGAGAAATAATATCGTGGCGGGAATCGATTCAATTTTCAGTGGATTTTCCAGCATCGATGATGATTTTTACGAAGAAATCGAAGAAATCCTTGTTATGGGTGATATGGGAATTAATACCACTACCGCAATTATTGAACATCTGAAAGAGGAAGTTGCAGTTAAGAAAATCAAGGATCCATCGGAATGTAAACAGCTTCTGATTGATGAAATCAAGCGGCAGATGGATGTGGGAGATACTGCCTATGAGTTTGAAAACAGAAAGTCTGTGGTTCTTGTCATCGGTGTCAATGGAGTTGGTAAAACTACTTCCGTAGGAAAGCTGGCAGGAAAATTAAAAGACCAGGGGAAAAAAGTAATCGTTGCGGCGGCAGATACTTTCCGTGCGGCAGCAGGAGAGCAGCTGAGTGAGTGGGCACATCGTGCGCATGTAGATTTGATCGGCGGTCAGCCTGGTTCAGATCCGGCGGCAGTTATTTACGATGCAGTGGCTGCTGCAAAAGCAAGAAATGCGGATGTACTTCTCTGTGATACGGCAGGAAGACTTCACAATAAAAAGAATCTGATGGAAGAACTCCGTAAAATCTACCGGGTTCTGGAACGGGAATATCCGGAAGCATATCTGGAAACTCTGGTCGTACTGGACGGTACAACCGGTCAGAATGCACTGGCACAGGCACGTCAGTTTAAAGAGGTTGCCAATGTAACGGGAATCATTCTGACCAAACTGGATGGAACGGCCAAGGGAGGAATTGCTGTGGCAATTCAGTCTGAACTGGATATCCCGGTCAAATACATTGGTGTAGGTGAGACCATCGACGATCTGCAGAAATTTAATGCGGATCAGTTTGTGAATGCATTATTTAACATACAGGAAAAAGAATAGAAAGAAGGAACATACATGTTGACATTGGAGAAATTTGAAGAGGCATCAGAGGTTGTAAAGCAGGTAGTACAGGAGACAAAACTGATCTACAGTGACTATTTCAGCCATATGACAGGTAATAAAGTCTATTTTAAACCTGAAAATATGCAGAGAACCGGTGCTTATAAGCTTCGTGGTGCTTATTATAAAATCAGTACCCTGTCTGCGGAAGAGCGTGAAAAAGGACTGATCACAGCGTCCGCTGGTAACCATGCACAGGGTGTGGCATATGCGGCAAAAGCATTTGGAGTGAAGGCTGTCATTGTTATGCCTACAACTACTCCGCTGATTAAAGTGGAGAGAACGAAAAGTTACGGTGCAGAAGTAGTACTTTACGGAGATGTCTATGATGAGGCCTGTGAACATGCTTACAAGCTGGCTGAAGAAAATGGATATACATTCATTCATCCCTTTGATGATCCTGCAGTGGCTACCGGTCAGGGAACCATCGCCATGGAAATCTTCAAAGAGCTTCCGCTGGTTGATTATATCCTTGTTCCTGTCGGAGGAGGCGGACTTGCCACCGGTGTATCCACACTGGCAAAACTGCTGAATCCCAATATTAAAGTTATTGGCGTAGAACCTGCAGGTGCAAATTGTCTGGAGGTGTCTTTGGAGAAAGGAGAAGTTACTACTCTTCCCGGAGTGAACACGATAGCTGATGGTACTGCTGTAAAAACGCCGGGTGAGAAGATTTTTCCATATCTCCAGCAGAATCTGGATGGTATTATTACTGTGGAAGATGATGAACTTATCGTATGCTTCCTGGATATGGTAGAAAATCATAAGATGGTTGTTGAAAACTCAGGACTGCTCACTGTTGCGGCACTGAAACACCTTAATGTCAAAAATAAAAAAGTGGTATCTGTACTCAGCGGTGGTAATATGGACGTAATCACAATGGCATCTGTTGTACAGTTGGGTCTGATTCAGAGAGACCGTATATTTACGATTTCTGTTCTGCTTCCGGATCGTCCGGGTGAACTTACCCGGGTTTCCCAGTTAATTGCAGAGCAGCAGGGTAATATTATTAAATTGGATCATAACCAGTTCTACAGCACGAACCGTAATGCAGCAGTGGAACTGAAAATTACCATGGAGGCATTTGGTACGGAACATAAGCAGCAGATTGTAGGAGAATTGGAACGTGCAGGATACCGTCCTAAATTGATTCGTCCAAATCTGTAAAACAGAAATATTTCCCCGGGGAGTTTTACTTTTTCCCCGGGGAAATTTTAACTTTAACATCAAACGGTAATCAGTTCGTATTCTCTTGTTCCCAGTCCGATTTTTTCAGCATGTTCAATTCCTGACATCCAGTTGGTTTCCGGACTTACTTTATGGAAGTAGTCTCCTTCATGGATATGTTGGTGATCTCCCAGCAGGCTGTTGGCAATGATTGGCTGTTTGTTGACAGCATCTGCACAGGCAACATCCAGAGCTACCGGGTCAAAGGAAGCAAAGAATCCCACATCCGGTACAATAGCTGCATCATTTTCTCCATGGCAGTCGCAGTATGGAGAAACATCGATGACCATGTTGATATAGAATGCCGGTCTTCCCGAAACGACAGCCTTGGAATATTCAGCAATCTTGCGGTTCAGGATATCGTTGGATTCATCTGAAGCCGGAAGTACCGCATCCTGATGACAGACACCGATACATCTGCCGCAGCCTACACATTTGTTATGGTCAATGGAAGCTTTTTTGTCAGTCACTGTGATGGCACTGTGTGCGCAGATTTTGGTACATAACTTACAGCCGACACAGCGTTTCTGGCTGACATGGGGTTTTCCGGAACTGTGCTGTTCCATCTTGCCGGCACGGGAACCACATCCCATACCGATATTTTTCAGTGTACCGCCGAAACCGGTGCCTTCATGTCCCTTAAAATGAGCCAGAGAAATAAAAATATCAGCATCCATAATCGCTTTTCCAATCTTGGCTTCTTTTACATATTCACCGCCTTCAACCGGAACCAGTTCTTCATCTGTACCTTTCAGACCATCGGCAATGATCACATGACATCCGGTGGAAAAAGGAGAGAATCCGTTTTCATAAGCACTTTCCATGTGATCCAGAGCATTCTTTCTGCCGCCCACATAAAGAGTATTACAGTCAGTCAGGAACGGCTTTCCGCCCAGTTCTTTTACTACATCAGCCACGGCTTTTGCATAATTGGGACGAAGATAAGCCAGATTGCCAGGCTCTCCAAAATGAATTTTAATAGCAGCAAACTTTTTGTCAAAATCAATATCAGCAATACCCGCTTTGCGGATAAGCTTTTTCAGCTTCTCAGGAAGACTGATGGAATTATGAGTTCTAAGATCGGTAAAATATACTTTTGATGGTGCCATATGTAACCTCCTGGAGTCGTAATAATATGTTTTCATTGTAGCATTATGGAAGTACCTGGTCAATAAATCTTGATGAATTATTCCATACCTGTTTTTTAGGTTGTGAGAAAGATAAGAACACGGTATAATAGGTGCCAGATATGAGCATCAAAATCATGGATAGAACTACAATGATGAAATGAGGAGATTGTTATGAATAAAATTTTATATTTGGAAGGCTCTTCCGGTATCAGTGGGGATATGACAGTAAGTGCACTTCTGGATCTGGGAGCTTCCAGAGAAAAACTTGAAAATGAATTGAAGAAGCTGCCATTAGATGGTTATCGTCTGGTCATCGGACGCACGGTCAAAAATGGCATTGATGCCTGTGCTTTTTATGTGGAGCTTGATGAGTCAAAACCGCAGCCGCTTCGGGATTTCAGGCAGATTCGGACTCTTTTGCTGGAGTCAGAGCTGGAGGAAAAAGTGAAAGAATTGTCTCTCCAGATTTTTTTCACTCTGGCAAAGGCGGAAGCGAAGGTACATGGGACAGATCCGGAACATGTGCATTTTCATGAAGTGGGTGCAGTGGATTCCATCGTTGATATTGTTGCTGCAGCGGTCTGTTACCTGGATCTGGGCATCACGAAGGTGGCTGTGGGAACTTTGCGGGAAGGTACAGGGACAACCTGGTGTCATCATGGAAGAATACCGGTTCCGGTGCCGGCAACCGCTGAACTGGTTCGGGCACATGGGCTTTCTATGAAAATGACAGATGTACAGGGAGAAATGATTACGCCCACGGGAGCTGCTATTGCGGCTGTACTGCGGAACACCCTGCTTCCGGAAGCATTTTCCATAGAAAAAACCGGTATCGGTTCCGGAGAAAAGGATTTTCCACATGCCAATATTCTGCGGGCTATGATTATCAGGGAAGATATTTCATCTGGAAAAATTGATTCCATAGAAGAAAAACAGACGTGTACGAACAATCTTCAAGATCAGGTTATGGTTCTGGAAACGAATGTAGACGATTGTTCAGGAGAAATATTGGGCTATGTACAGGAACTTTTAATGGCGCAGGGGGCATTGGATGCAATTTATCGTCCGGTTGTTATGAAAAAATCAAGGCCCGCTTATCAACTCCAGGTTATCTGTAGAAAAGAAAATCAGGAAAAGTTGGAACAAATCATATTTCAGGAGACTACTACTATTGGAATTCGCAGTTATCCGGCTAATCGGAAGATTCTTGAGAGAAGAATCGAGGAAATCGAAACACCTTATGGAAAAATGAAAGTGAAAATCTGTAGAATAGACGGAGAAGACCGGGTGTATCCGGAATATGAAGAAGTAAAACGGTATTGTATGGAAAGTGGAGTACCGATGCGGGATGTATATAAGAGCGTGACTGGAAAATGATAAGTATGTCAGGAACATATGAAGGAGGAATATAATGAAGATTAGAAAATTGGAAAAGGCAGATTACGCTATTGTGGATGTGTGTATGAAGGAACTTCATACTCTTCATGTTGCTGGGCGCCCTGATTTATATATACCTTTAGAACATATATACACAGAACAGGAATTTTTTAGTATTGTGGAAGATAAGCGTCATATTGCTATTGCAGCTGTTGATGAAAATGAAACCATTATGGGATTTTGTATTGCCGACTTGCGAGACAAAAGTGGTATGGTTGAGAACGTAAAGACGATATATGTTGATGAAATATTTGTAAGAAAAGAACAACGTAGAAAGGGGATTGCAAAAGAACTTTTTTGCAGCTTGGAAGCTATTGCGAAAAGTTATGGAGTGGTTCGTATTGATCTGATGGTCTGGGAATTTAATAAAGAGGCACTGAAACTGTATGAGAAGATGGGAATGAAGCCTCAGAGATATATACTGGAAAAAAATATAGATAATGTTTGACAGTTGCAGATTTTGCGGAGAACGTTTATAATAATGATTATTATGAATATAGAAATAGGAAGGACAAACAAATGTTAAAACAGGTTTCAATTTATACAGAAAACAAAAAGGGAGGTCTGCAGGCTCTGACTGAGATTCTACAGAGAGAAAATATCAATATTCTTGGTTCCGTAACGAATGACAGTGCCGAATATGGAATCATCCGTATGGTAGTGTCTGATCCGGAAAAGACCGTAGAAGTATTTACAAAAGAAGGATATATCTGCAAACTGACAAACGTGATTGGGGTGGAAGTAGAAGATAAGGTGGGAAATCTGAATTCACTTCTGCTGATGCTGAAAGAAAGCAATATTAATGTGAATTACATCTACCTTTCTTTTAACCGTGATTCCGGTAAGCCGATTATGGTATTCCATACAGAGGATATCTTTGAGGTAGAAGAATGTCTGCGTTTGAAAGGCTTTGTTACGATATAAAGAGGTTCGAGATGAATAAGAAAGAATCCTGCAAAGCAGGATTCTTTTTTATATTATAGGAAAGTCCTCTGACTTTCCTATAATATAAAAACCCTCCGGAGGATGCAGGATAATTATTATTCAAATAAGTCCAGACTGGCAAAGTCAATCTGTAAGTCCGGATAGATACCCACCGGGATGCAGTCTTGGAATGTGTATGTCTCGACCTCAAAATGCTCCTGTTCCAAATGGTAAACAAAAATACGTTCTTTGAGAGGATCCACAATCCAATATTCACGGACACCTGCATTTGCATACAGGTTCAATTTGAGAATATAGTCATGGCTTGAAGTACTGGGAGAGACGATTTCAATAATCCAGTCCGGCGCTCCGGTACACCCAAGATCTGTGAGTTTATTACGATCACAGATCACGCTTATGTCCGGCTCAACGATGGTTTTTCTGTCTTCCCTCAGCTTAACGGCGAATGGGGCAGGATAGACACGGCAGGATCCATGCTTTGACTTGATATAGTTGTTTATAACCGTATGCAATTCACTTAATATGGTTTGATGGATTCTGGAGGGTGCAGCCTGGTTATAGATCAGGTTCCCTTCAATTAGTTCCGCCCGGACATCCTCCGGCAAATGATAATAATCTGCTTCTGTATATGCATTGGTTTGGGCTAATGCCATGATAAAAACCCCCTTTTCCATTTTGATACATTTATCATATAACACAAAAATAACCATTGCAATCCAAATAATACAAAATGTAATCAAAAAAGTGTGGAAATGAAGAATTAAAAATGTCAAGAAAAAACACTTGACACATATCAATTCCTGGTGTATGATAGCCAAGGTGATGGAAATGGATAAGCTTGCGAGACAGGCATTGCTCTTTGATTTTTACGGGGAGCTGCTGACAGAGCATCAGAGAAGTATATATGAAGAAGTTGTCCTGAATGATTATTCGTTAAGTGAAGTTGCACAGGATCAGGGAATCAGCCGTCAGGGTGTTCATGATATGGTGAAGCGGAGCACGAAGATTCTGGAGGGATATGAGGAGAAGTTACATCTCGTGGAACGCTTTGTATCGATTCGTGAGAAAGTTCATGTGATTCACGGGCTGACACAGAATTATAAGGGGAAAGAACTGCGCGTTCTGATGGAACAGATTGGTTCCTTATCCAACAGCATTTTAGAGGAGTTATAGTAGATGGCATTTGAAAGTTTAACAGAAAAACTGCAGAATGTATTTAAGAACCTGAGAAGCAAAGGTCGTCTGACAGAGGCAGATGTAAAATCTGCGCTGAAGGAAGTAAAAATGGCTCTCCTGGAAGCTGATGTCAGTTTCAAGGTGGTAAAACAGTTTATCAAATCTGTACAGGAGAGAGCCATTGGTCAGGATGTGATGAACGGATTGAATCCGGGTCAGATGGTCATCAAGATTGTCAATGACGAACTGGTTTCTCTGATGGGCAGTGAGACCACAGAGATTGCACTCCGTCCGGCAGGAGAGATTACCGTTATTATGATGGCTGGTCTTCAGGGTGCAGGTAAGACAACCACAACCGCAAAGATTGCGGGCAAGTTGAAGACCAAGGGAAGAAAACCACTGCTTGTTGCATGTGACGTTTATCGTCCGGCAGCTATCACACAGCTGCAGATCAACGGTGAGAAGCAGGGCGTGGAAGTATTTTCCATGGGAGATAAGCAAAAACCTGTAGATATTGCCAAAGCAGCCATTGAACATGCCAAAAGTCATGGATTTAATGTGGTGATTCTGGATACGGCGGGTCGTCTTCATGTAGATGAAAGCATGATGCAGGAGCTGATTGAAATTAAGGAAAAAGTCCAGGTGGATCAGACGATTCTGGTGGTTGACGCCATGACCGGTCAGGATGCAGTGAATGTTTCCGAGACATTTAATCAGAAAGTGGGTATTGACGGTGTGATTCTGACCAAGATGGATGGTGATACCCGAGGCGGTGCAGCACTTTCCATTAAGGCAATCAGTGGAAAACCAATCCTCTATGTAGGTATGGGTGAAAAACTGTCAGACCTGGAACAGTTTTATCCGGAGCGAATGGCTTCCCGTATTTTAGGTATGGGCGATGTGATGAGTCTTATTGAGAAAGCTCAGCAGAGCATCGATGAGGCGAAAGCCAAAGAGATGGAGCAGAAGATTAAAAAAGCCACCTTTGGTTTTGATGATTACCTGGAGAGTATGAACCAGATGAAAAATATGGGAGGTATCTCCAGTGTCCTGAATATGCTTCCGGGACTTGGCACAAAAGCCAAAGATATCGAGGGAATGATTGATGAGAAGGATATGGCAAGAAAAGAAGCTATTATTCTTTCTATGACTCCGAAAGAGAGAGCGAATCCTGATCTGCTCAACCCATCCAGAAAGAAAAGAATTGCAAAGGGCGCCGGTGTAGAACTTGCGGAAGTAAACCGTATGGTGAAGCAGTTTGAGCAGACCCGAAAGATGATGAAACAGATGCCCGGCATGATGGGCGGTAAAATCGGCAAAAGAGGAGGATTTAAACTTCCCTTTTAAATAAACAGACTGATATTTCAAGGAGGTGAAAGAAATGGCAGTAAAAATCAGATTGAGAAGAATGGGTCAGAAAAAGGCACCTTTCTATAGAATCGTTGTAGCAGATTCCAAATCCCCGAGAGATGGAAGATTCATCGAGGAAATCGGAACATATGATCCGACTCGTGATCCGAGTGTTTACAGTGTAAACGAAGAAGCAGCTAAAAAATGGCTGGCTAACGGAGCACAGCCTACAGAAGTAGTAAACAAAATCTTCAAACTGGCTGGTATCGAAAAATAATACGAATTGATCCGACTGCGATATCGTTTTTGCCTGGTGCAATCTTCCATTTGGAAGATTGACCTGACAAATTCGTGGAGGTGCGTAATGAAAGATTTGGTAGAAGTAATTGCAAAATCCCTCGTAGACCATCCGGAAGAAGTGGTTGTAACACAGACAGAAGAGAGCAATGCGATTTTAGTGGAATTGAAGGTAGCACCTTCCGATATGGGAAAGGTGATTGGTCGCCAGGGCCGCATCGCAAAAGCTATCCGCACAGTCGTAAAAGCTGCTTCCTCCAAATGCGATAAGAAGGTTGTAGTTGAAATTCTGCAATAGATGAAAATTATGAGGATATAGCCATTGGCTATGTCCTTTTTCTGTAAAAGGAGATAAATAAATGGAACAATTGCTGCAGGTGGGAGTAATCTCCAGTACTCATGGTGTCCGTGGGGAAGTAAAAGTTTTCCCGACAACAGATGATGCTAACAGATTTAAAAAATTAAAAAAAGTAATTCTGGATACGGGAATGGAAAAGAAAGAGCTGGAAATACAGGGAGTTAAGTTCTTTAAGCAGTTTGTAATCTTGAAGTTTAAAGGTATCGATAATATCAATGATATTGAAAAATACAAAGGAAAAAGCCTGTATGTTACCAGAGAAAATGCAGTAAAATTGAAAAAAGATGAGTATTTTATTGCTGATCTGATTGATATGCAGGTTATTCTGGAAGATGGTACCTTGCTTGGAATACTGACAGATGTTATGAAAACAGGTGCCAATGATGTCTACTGTGTAGAAAGTGAGAAATATGGAGAAGTTTTACTTCCTGCGATTGGCGAATGTATTCTTGATGTAGATGTGGAAGGCAGAAAGATGACGGTACATCTGATGCCGGGTCTGATTGATGAGGATGGAGAGAAATAAACATGCATTATCATGTATTGACATTATTTCCGGAAATGATAACCGGGGGTCTGGGAACCAGCATTATTGGCAGAGCCATGGAACAGGGAATCATAGAACTGACGGCAACCAATATCCGGGATTATTCGACTAACAAACACATGAAAGTTGATGACTATCCTTATGGCGGCGGTGCAGGCATGGTAATGCAGGCAGAGCCGGTGTATGGTGCTTATTGTGATGTAGTAAAAAAAATAGGTTATAAACCCAGAGTGATTTATCTGACCCCTCAGGGAAAAGTATTTAATCAGTCTATGGTGGAAGAACTGGCAAAAGAAAAGGATCTCGTGTTTCTCTGCGGTCACTATGAAGGAATTGACGAAAGAGTTCTTGAGGAAATCGTTACCGATTATGTTTCTATTGGAGATTATGTTCTGACAGGAGGAGAACTGCCTTCTATGGTGATGATTGACGCTATTTCACGTTTTGTGCCTGGAGTGCTGAGCAATGAGGAGTCTGCTCAATTTGAATCCTTTCAGGATAATCTGCTGGAATATCCTCAGTACAGCCGTCCGGCAGAGTGGATGGGTAAAAGGGTTCCGGAAGTACTGCTTTCTGGACATCATGCCAATATAGAAAAATGGCGGAGAGAGCAGTCGATTCAGCGTACACTGGAGAGGCGTCCGGAGCTTCTGGAGAATGCGGTTCTCAGTAAAAAAGAAAAAAACTACCTGGAGAAACTGAAAAAGGAGAAATACAGTCATGAATGTTAATCTTTTGAAAGGATCTATATGGAAGTCGCTGATCATTTTTGCAATTCCTCTGTTGATTTCACGGATTTTTCAACAGCTTTACAATACTGTAGATGCTATGATTGTTGGAAATTATCTGGGGGAGGTGTCCCTGGCTGCACTGGGCTCCTGTACAGCGATTTATGACCTGATGGTGGGATTTACACTGGGAATCGGCAATGGGATGGCAATTGTGGCAGCCCGAAGTTATGGTTCTCAAAACAGGGATTTGCTAAAAAAATCGGTAGCAGGATCCCTTGTCATAGGCCTTGTGTGTTCGTTGGCTGTATCAGCTTTCGGATTTCTGATGCTTCGGCCATTACTTCGAATCTTGCATACACCGGAAGAAATTATCGAAGAGGCCCATCAGTATATTTCTGTGATTATGGTGTTTGTTATTGTAATGTTTGCCTATAACCTTTGTTCCGGTTTGATGCGTGCCATCGGAAACAGTGTGGTGCCGTTGATTTTCCTTGCGTTTTCCTCTGTGCTGAATATCGTGCTGGACTTTCTGTTTATTACCAGATTTCAAATGGGGGTCAGAGGTGCTGCCTGGGCGACTGTAATTTCGCAGGGCTTATCCGCCATATTGTGTTTGATTTACATGCTCAGAAAAACCAGAGAACTGATACCGGAATACCACCATTTTCATATAGAAATAGTGCTTTACAAAGAACTGATGGGACAGGGCTTTTCCATGGGGTTCATGAGCTGTCTGGTATCACTTGGTTCCGTGATTCTGCAGTCTGGAATCAATGGACTTGGTTATCTGATTATTGCTGCACATACCACTGCCAGAAAAGTATATATGATTTTCAATATGTTTTTTGCATCGATGGCCATGGCAATCTCCACCTTTGTTTCTCAAAACAGGGGAGCAGATCAAAGGGAGAGAATTTGCCGTGCGATGAAAATTGCATACATATATAATGTGATTATGGCTGCAGCAATCTCGGTGTTTTTATGGTTATTTGCCGGAAAGCTTGTTCGCTTTATCTCAGGATCAGATGATGCGGTAGTTCTGGAGAATGGGACAAGATTTCTTTTGGTCGTAGGTCCTTTTTATGCAATCCTCGGGGTGCTCAGTGAAACCCGTTTTGCGCTCCAGGGACTGGGGGAAAAAATACTTCCGATTTTTTCCAGTGTGATTGAATTGATCGGCAAAATTCTATTTGCTGCATTTTTAATTCCAAGGTTCGGTTACACAGCGGTTATTTTCTGTGAGCCGGTAATCTGGTGTGCTATGGCACTTCAGCTTGTAATTGCATTCTGGACTCATCCTTATATCAGGATAAAACAGAAATCATAAAAGGTTTCCAACATATTATGCCTTCCTTTCTCATACAGTATTAACAGTACAGAGAGGGAGGGGTAATATGTATGGAGCCTTTTTCAGTTTATAAAGATATACAGGCAAGAACGAGCGGGCAGTTTCTTCTGGGAGTTGTTGGTCCGGTGCGTACGGGTAAATCAACATTTATCCGCCGATTTATGGAGATCCTTGCACTGCCGGGAATGGAAGAGTCTGTGCGGCGGGAGGTACAGGATCAGCTTCCCGTGTCCGGTTCGGGAAAAACGGTGACGACAGTAGAACCCAAATTTATACCGAGGGAAGCCGTGGAAGTAATGTTGGGAAATGAAATACCGGTTAAACTGCGTCTGATTGACTGTGTGGGCTATATGGTTCCAGAGGCAGCCGGTGACAGGGAAAATGATAAGGAACGTATGGTGAAAACTCCCTGGTTTGCAGAGGAAATTCCCTTTCATCAGGCAGCAGAGATTGGAACCAGAAAAGTCATACAGGAACATTCTACCATCGGACTTGTTATCACCTGTGATGGCTCTTTTGGGGAAATACCAAGGAATAATTTCGTGGAAAGTGAAGAACGGACAGTGCGGGAACTGAAAAAACAGGGAAAACCATTTCTGATTTTGGTCAATTCCCAAAAACCGTTTAAAGAAGAAACACTCCGACTGACCCGTCAGCTGCAGGAAAAATATCAGACGGCAGCACTGAGCGTCAACTGTGAGCAGCTTCGAAAAGAAGATATTCTTCGGATTCTGGAACAGATTTTGTATGAATTTCCTGTCAGACAGATTGCCTACTACATACCAAAATGGGTAGAACTTCTTGATAAGGAGCATTATCTGAAAGCAGATCTGCTTCAGAAAATACGAGATCGTATGAATCAGTGGCACACGATACGGGATATGAAAAATGAAAATCTGCAGGTTGACAGTATGTACGTAAAAAGTACTAGACTGGAGGAGATTGACCTGGCAACCGGTGTGATAAAGGTGCGGATGGAGATGCAGGAACCGTATTATTATCAGATGATGAGTGAGATGACCGGTGTAGAAATTGACGGGGAGTATCAGTTAATCCACACGTTGAGAGAACTGGGAAGAATAAAGGATGAATATATGAAAGTGAAGAATGCCATAGAGTCGGTAAGGGGCAGTGGTTACGGGGTAGTGGTACCGGAACGGTCGGAAATCAGGCTGGAAGAACCGGCAGTGATCCGGCAGGGAAATAAATATGGTGTAAAAATAAAGTCAGCAAGCCCTTCCATTCATATGATCAAAGCCAATATTGAAACGGAGATCGCTCCGATCGTGGGAACAGAGGAACAGGCAAATGATCTGATTGCTTTCATCCGGGAAAATGAAAAAACACCGGATGGCATCTGGAAGACCAATATTTTCGGAAAAACAGTGGAGCAGCTTGTGGAGGACGGCATTCGAACCAAAATTGCCCAGATCAGTGAAGAAAGTCAGGTAAAATTGCAGGATACCATGCAGAAAATAGTCAATGACAGCAAAGGTGGGTTGGTGTGTATTATTATTTAATAGTGAAAGCGTTTGATTGCTGTCAGTGATTGACATTGACATCATTTCAGAAAAAGATTATAATATTGCCGTAATTGAAAAAGAATCAGAGAATGCAGAGTCAGGGAAGCGGGTGGAAGTCCTGCGCAAGTCCGTTACTGTAAAAGCCAGATTACTGCCTGTGTTCTGTTATGAGATTTTGCGGCAACCGAAGTTTCATAAAGAACATGGAGAATCTCGCATTGCGAGATTCTTTTGTCTTGTGAGAGAAAAGCTGCTAAAGCAGCCGTGTATCGACGCGCAAAGCGTGCAAGCCTCATAAGAAAAAAGAAGATAAAGAGTCGGAGTGGGCTTGCCCACTTTGATTAAAGAGCATACAGAAAGGGAACTAGAAGATGGAGCACAGAACCGGTCTGGAAATGTTTTGTACGATCGATGAGAAGAACAGAAAATTGCGTTACGGCTATACGACAGGCTCCTGTGCGGCTGCGGCGGCTAAAGCAGCCGTGCAGATGCTGCTTTCAGGAGAAATAGTAGAAGAGACAGCATTGCTGACTCCGAAAGGAATTCTACTTCATTTGCTGATTGAGGACATCAGGAAAACTGAAGAAGAAGTTATCTGTGCAGTCCGCAAAGACGGTGGTGATGATCCGGATGTGACGCATGGGATTCTGGTCTATGCCCGTGTGAAGAAAATCCCGGGCAATCAGGTACACATTGACGGAGGAGTCGGTGTGGGAAGAGTCACAAAACCCGGTCTGTCTCAGCCTCCGGGAGAAGCGGCGATCAATACGGTTCCCCGGCGGATGATAGAGGAGAATGTCAGAGAGGTCTGCGAAAAGTTCGGATACCATGGCGGAATAGATGTGCGCATTGAGATTCCGGAAGGAGTAAAGCTTGCAGCAAAAACCTTTAACCCCAGACTGGGAATTGAAGGGGGTATCTCCGTTCTTGGCACCACAGGAATCGTTGTACCCATGAGCGAAGCGGCTCTGGTGGAAAGTATTCGCCTGGAGATGAATATGCTGGTTCAGAACGGTGCACAGTATCTGGTGATCACGCCGGGAAATTATGGGCAGGTTTTTTCAGAAGAACAGATGAATCTGGATCTGACTTACTCCATGAAGTGCAGCAATTATGTGGGTGAAACGCTTGACATGGCAAGGGAAATGGGAATCTGCGGTATTTTATTTATTGCTCATATCGGGAAATTCATTAAAGTTGCCGGAGGAATTATGAATACTCATTCCCGCAATGCAGACAGCCGTGCCGAGCTGATGGCGGCCAGTGCTCTGCGGGCCGGTGCGGGACTTCCCGTATTGCGTCAGATACTGGACTCTATTACGACGGAGCAGTGTGTTGATCTGCTTCTGCAGGAAGGAATCCTGCAGCCCACAATGGAACAGATTTTAGGAAAAATAGAGTACTATCTTGGGAAACGTGCCGGAGACCAGATGCAGGTTGGTGCTGTGGTATTTTCCAGTGTTCATGGAGAACTGGGACGAACAGGGAATGCAGACAGTCTCTGTCGATTGATAAATAAAAATAGAGAGGAATAACAAATGAAGGGAAAATTATATGGACTTGGTGTAGGGCCGGGGGATCCGGAACTGCTCACTTTGAAAGCTCTGCGCCTGATCCGTGAAAATGATGTGATAGCAGTTCCGGGCAATGAGATTACAAAGAGTGTGGCTTATCAGATTGTAAAAGGTGCGTATGAAGCACTGGACGAAAAGACACTGATTCCCGTAGCTATGCCGATGACCAAAGATCCGAAAGTATTGGAACAGAATCATCAGAAAGCGGCCGATGATGTAGAAGCATGGCTTGCCCGCGGCGTCAATGTGGTGTTTTTGACCCTGGGGGATCCTACGGTTTATTCCACCTATCTGTATGTTCATCAACGGATCCTTGCACGTGGTTATGAGGCGGAAATTGTCAGTGGTATTACGTCTTTTTGTGCCGTTGCGGCACGGCTGAATATGGGTCTGGTAGAAATGGCGGAACCGCTGCATGTAATCCCGGCAACTTATAAAGCCCAGGAGATGGATGAAATTCTTCAGCTTCCCGGAACAAAGGTACTGATGAAAACCGGTAAAAAGATGAAAGAAATCCGGGGGAGTATCCTGAGAAGTGGTCAGAGTGCGGTGATGATTGAAAACTGCGGAATGCCGGAAGAAAAAATATATGAAAGTGCAGAAGCAATTCCTGAAAGTTCGGGATATTATTCATTGATCATTGTAAAAGATAAGTAGAGGAGAAAACGTATGATACATTTTGTTGGAGCAGGTTCCGGTGCACCGGATCTGATCACACTGAGGGGGAAAAAATATCTGGAGGAAGCGGATGTGATCATTTATGCCGGTTCTCTGGTGAATCCGCAGCTGCTGGATTATGCAAAAGAAGACTGCAAAATATATAACAGTGCAAAAATGACACTGGAAGAAGTGCTGGAGGTTATGTTTGAAGCGGAAAAAGAAGGCCTGACAACCGTTCGTCTTCATACCGGTGATCCCTGTCTGTACGGAGCCATCCGCGAACAGATGGATGTGCTGGAAGAAAAAAATATTTCCTTTGATTCCTGTCCGGGTGTCAGTTCTTTTTGTGGGGCGGCATCTGCTCTGAATCTGGAGTATACGCTTCCGGATGTGTCCCAGAGTGTTGTGATCACCAGAATGGCCGGAAGAACACCGGTGCCGGAAAAAGAGAGTATTGAGTCCTTTGCCGCTCATCATGCCACCATGGTTATTTTCCTGAGTACGGGAATGCTGGAAGAATTAAGTGAGCGGCTGATCGCCGGCGGCTATACGGCAGATACCCCGGCGGCTATCGTGTATAAGGCTACCTGGGAAGATGAGAAAACCTGTGTCTGCACGGTGGGAACTCTGGCGGAGACTGCCAGAAAGAATCAGATTACAAAAACCGCATTGATGATTATTGGTGATGTGGTGGAGCATAGCCATTACCAGAGGTCTGAATTATATAATCCGGAATTTACAACAGAATTTCGGAAAGGAACCATACGATGAAACTTGATATCGTGGCATTTACAAAAAATGGGATGATGCTAGGAGAAAGAATCTTTGATCTGGCACAGAAGGAAGGCTGGGAAACAAAGGTCTTTGTAAAAAGCCGCTATGTGTCTGTGAGTGAGGACGGCCCGGTAATTTCTGTTGAAACGACCCTGTCGGAGTGGGCACAGCAGCACATTCCGGCTGCGGAAGCATTGATTTTTATCGGTGCGGCAGGCATTGCTGTCCGTACAATTGCTCCCTATATAAAAAGTAAGACGGTTGATCCGGCGGTGCTGGTGCTGGATGAGAAGGGAAACTATGTGATTCCTCTGCTGTCCGGACATATCGGCGGTGCCAATGAACTGGCTTTGTGGATTTCCGAAAAAATCATGGCAGTGCCTGTACTGACAACGGCTACCGATGTGAATCATAAGTTTGCCGTTGATGTATTTGCCAGGAAAAATCAATTGTGGATTTCCAGTATGAAACTGGCAAAAGAAGTATCGGCCCGGATTCTTCAGGATGAAGAACTTCCCATGGGATGTGGAGACGGATGTCTGGATGCCGGCCATGAGAACAGTCAGCTTATGTATCAGAATTGTGAAGATGGGAAAAAGGCAACGTTCTGGATTCGTCTGGGAGATGGCGAATATCTCCATCTGGTTCCGTCTGTTATTACGCTGGGAATCGGGTGTAGGAAAGGAACTTCCATAGATACCATTGAGCGTGTGGTCAGCAGCATACTGACGGAAAATGGAATATTTCCGCAGGGAATTGAACAGATTGCCAGCATTGATCTGAAAAAGGAAGAGCCCGGGATTTTGCAGCTGGCTGAAAAGTGGGGACTTCCCTTTGTTACCTACAGCAGTGAACAGCTGAAAGCCGTACATGGTGAATTTACAGCTTCCCCGTTTGTGCAGCAGGTGACCGGCGTGGATAATGTCTGTGAGCGCAGTGCAGTTCTGGGAAGTCGTATGGGTGAACTGATTGTGAGAAAACAGGCACAGGATGGCGTGACTGCAGCCTGTGCGGTGAGAGAATGGAGGGTGAATTTTGAATAAATTATATGTAGTGGGAATTGGTCCCGGAGAATACGAGCAGATGACACTGAAAGCGATTCATGCACTGGAGAAGTCTGATGTGATTATCGGATATACCGTATACGTGGAACTGGTGAAAGAACATTTTCCGGGAAAAGAATTTATGACAACTCCTATGAAGAAAGAGGTGGATCGCTGTGTGCTGGCTTTTGAAGAGGCACAGAAAGGAAAGACCGTTTCCATGATCTGCAGCGGTGATGCCGGTGTCTATGGGATGTCAGGGCTTATGTATGAAGTTGGTGTCAATTATCCGGAAGTGGAACTGGAAGTTATTCCGGGGGTAACAGCCGCCACAGGTGGTGCTGCCGTGCTTGGGGCACCTTTGATTCATGATTTCTGCCTGATCAGTCTCAGTGATCTTCTGACCCCCTGGGAAAAAATAGAAGCCCGTTTGCTGGGGGCATCTCAGGCTGATTTTGTCATCTGTCTGTATAACCCGTCCAGTAAAAAGAGACATGATTATCTGCAGAAAGCCTGCGATTTGATGATGAAGTATAAGTCGGAAGATACGGTCTGCGGTATCGTCAGTCAGATCGGCCGTGAAGGAGAATCTTATCAGGTAATGACTTTGAAAGAACTGAGGGATACCCAGGTGGATATGTTCACCACCGTATGGGTGGGAAATTCTCAGACAAAAGTAGTCAGTGGTAAGATGGTTACACCAAGAGGATATCGAAATGTATAAAGTTTTATTATTTGCGGGTACGGTAGAAGGTCGTACCATTGCAGAATTTCTGAATAATGCCGGAATCCCGGCCAGAGTCTGTGTTGCAACAGAGTATGGAGAAAGCCTGCTTCCGGAAGGAAATTTCCTGGAGGTTTCCCATCAGCGTTTTACAGAAGAAGAAATGGAAGAACTGATGCTTCGCATGGAGGACGGAGTGGTCATTGATGCCACCCACCCCTATGCACAGCTGGTGACGGAGAATATTCAGCAGGCATGTATCCACACAGGAACAGCCTATCTGCGTGTTTTGCGAAAGGAAACCGTGCTCAATGATGAGAGTGATGGTGTGATTTCTGAGACAAATGATGAGGGCTGTCCGGTCGTGTATGCCAGAGGAATCCGTGAGGCTGTGGAATATCTGCAGGAAACCAGCGGTAATATTCTGGTTACCACAGGAAGTAAAGAATTATCAGCGTTTACTGCGTTGACAGATTACCAGAACCGTGTATTTGCCCGGGTATTGTCACTGGTTGAGGTTGTAAAATCCTGTGCGGCTCTGGGACTGGAAGGAAAACATTTGATCTGTATGCAGGGACCATTTTCTCGGGAAATGAATTGTGCCATGATCCGGCAGGTGAATGCTTCCTGGATGGTGACAAAAGAATCCGGCACAGCCGGAGGTTTTATGGAAAAGTATCTGGCTGCAAAGGAAACAGGCTGCGGTCTGGTGATTGTGGGAAGACCTAAAAAAGAAGAAGGGGTAAGTCTGGAAGAATGTCTGGAATATCTGAGAAACAGATGGAATCTGCAGCAGGAGCATAAAACCCATCAGACAGAGAGGGAAATTTCGATCGTTGGTATTGGCATGGGTACCTCAGGGACACTTACCAGAGAAGCCCAGAAAGCACTGGAAAATGCCCAGCTGCTGGTCGGTGCCGGAAGAATGCTGCAGCAGATTGGAAAGAGTCATCAGAAACAGTTTATTTCTTATAAGCCGGAAGAAATCTGCGATTACCTGGAGAATCATCCAGAGTATCAGCGGATTGCTGTGGCCATGTCCGGTGATGTGGGATTTTACAGTGGTGCAAAAAAATTGTTGGATCTGTTGAATCAGAGAATGCCGGACAGTAGCAGAAAAATATATTGCGGTATTTCTTCTATGATTTATTTTTGCGGAAGACTGGAAACCAGCTGGGATGATGTACTCCCTGTGAGTCTTCACGGAAGAAAACGCAATGTGGTAGGTCTGCTTCAGCAGTGTCCGAAAATCTTCCTGATCGTGGGAAGTGCGGACGGTGTGGCTCAGCTTTGCCGTAAACTTACGGAGTATGGAATGGGTGATGTGCAGGTGTCTGTGGGTGAGCGTCTGTCTTACCCGGATGAGAAGATTACCAGAGGCTGTGCGGAAGAAATGCAGGATATCGTCACTGATCCGCTCAGTGTTATGCTTCTGGAAAGAACCATGTTGGAGAACCCTGTGCTGACACCGGGAATCAATGATGAGTTGTTTATCCGCGGAAAGGTACCGATGACAAAGGAAGAGGTACGAAGTGTTTCCCTTTCCAAACTCCGTCTGACCGGAAATGCCGTGGTCTATGATGTGGGAGCCGGAACTGGTTCTGTATCGGTGGAAATGGCGAGAATCGCTCTGGAAGGTCAGGTATTTGCGGTCGAAAAGAAGCCGGAGGCGGTTGAACTTATCGCAGCCAATAAGAAAAAGTTCTGTGTGGACAATCTGGAAATCATAGAAGGTACAGCTCCGGAAGCAATCCGTGATCTGCCTGCTCCGACGCATGCATTTATCGGCGGCTCCTCCGGCAATCTGAAAGAAATTCTGCAGCTGATTCGGGAAAAGAATCCGGAGGTCCGGATCGTGATCAACTGTATTACGCTGGAGACGGTGGCAGAAGCACTGGAATGTCTTAAACATGATTCATTCCGGGATGTGGATATCGCACAGATATCCGTATCCAAAGGGAAAACTGCCGGACCTTATCACCTGATGATGGGACAGAATCCGGTTTATATCATTTCGTGTACAGGAGCAAAACAGGATGAATGAAAAACATACGCCCCGGTTTTTAGTCGCGGCAGCTTCCAGCGGCAGCGGAAAGACACTGATCACCTGTGGAATTCTGCAGGTATTGAAAAACCGGGGACTACAGGTGGCATCATTTAAATGTGGCCCCGATTATATTGATCCTATGTTTCATTCTCGTGTGATCGGGACAAAGAGCAGGAATCTGGATACTTTCTTTGCAGATACGGATACTGTCCGATATTTGCTGAAAAAGAATGCGGCGGACTGTGATATTGCAGTTTTGGAAGGCGTGATGGGGTATTACGATGGGCTGGCAGGTACTTCAGAGAAAGCCAGTACGTATGATGTGGCTTCCGGTACGGGAACTCCTGTGGTATTTCTGGTGAATTGTAAAGGGATGAGCCTGTCGGTGGTTCCATTTCTGAAAGGTTTTCTGGAATACCGGAAAGACAGCGGGATCCGGGGAGTGATTCTGAATCAGGTTTCTCCCATGATGTATCCGCGAATGAAAAAAATGATAGAAGAGGAACTTCCGGTCCGGGTCTATGGGTATGTTCCCGTTGTGCGGGACTGTGTACTGGAGAGCCGTCATCTGGGTCTGGTCATGCCAGATGAAATTGACGGACTGAGGGAAAAGCTACAGAAACTGGCAGGGATTCTGAAAGATACTCTGGATGTGGATGGACTTCTGGAACTGGCAGAGAGCAGTGTACCTTTGACATCATCTGTCCAGACCGCTCAGACGATATCTGTGAGTCAGAAAATCAGAATCGGTGTGGCAAGAGATGAAGCGTTCTGTTTCTTTTATGAAGATAATCTGGAATTTTTGCAGGAAATGGGTGCGGAACTGGTGTATTTTTCTCCTGTCCACGACAGCCGGCTGCCGGAACATCTGGATGGTCTGCTGCTGCACGGAGGGTATCCGGAACTGTATGCCGGACAGCTCAGCCATAATTTGTCCATGAGGGAGTCTATCCGGCTGGCATTGGAAAAGGGCATGCCTCACATGGCGGAATGCGGCGGATTTATGTATTTGCATGAACAGATGGAAGATATGGAGGGCAATTTCTGGCCGATGGTGGGAACCATACCGGGAAAGGTATATCGAACAGATCATCTGCATCGATTTGGCTATATCACGCTGCAGGAGGGAACCTGTTTTGGTCAGGAGACACCTCACATACCGGCACATGAATTTCATTATTTTGATTCGGAAAATTGCGGAGAAGATTATCTGGCACTGAAGCCAAACAGCAAAAGGTCCTGGCGGTGTATCCACAGCGATGAAAGGCGGATGGTGGGCTTTCCGCACCTGTATTATTATGGATGCAAGGCTATTCCGGAAGCGTTTTTGCGTGCAGCCGCCCGCTACGGCAGAAAGGAGATCCTATGAAACTGGAAGAAGCATTGAAGAACATACAGCCTGCTGATTCTCAGGCAATGGAGGCTGCCTGGGAACACTGGAATAACATAGCCATTCCTCTGCATAGCCTGGGAAGGCTTCAGGATACGATCGTGAGGATTGCAGGTATGACAGGGAATCCCCAGGTTGATCTGTCTAAAAAAGCACTGGTTGTGATGTGTGCGGACAATGGCGTGGTGGAAGAAGGAGTTACCCAGTCCGGCCAGGAAGTGACATTGCTGATATCTGAGAATTTTCTCAATAAAAAAGCAACAGCAAGTATTTTCTGTCAGCATACCGGAGCTGATATTTTTCCGGTTGATATCGGGATCGCATCAGACAGTAAAATTATCAATCGGAAGATTGCCTACGGAACAAAAAATATGACAAAAGAACCTGCCATGACCCGGGAGGAGGCAGTTCGAGCCATCGAGGTGGGAATCCGGATGGTGGAAGAACTGAAAAATCAAGATTACCGTATTATTGCCACCGGTGAGATGGGCATCGGCAATACTACCACCAGCAGCGCGGTGACTTCTGTTCTGCTGGAAGTGGAACCGGAGAAAGTAACCGGACGGGGGGCAGGATTATCTAGTGAAGGTCTGCAAAAGAAAATCCGTGCCATTGAGCGTGCCCTGGAACTTCACAGACCGGACCGGAAGGACCCGGTGGATGTGCTGGCCAAAGTAGGAGGGCTTGATCTGGCAGGTCTTGCCGGTGTATTTATCGGTGGTGCGGTATACCATATTCCTGTGATCGCAGACGGATTTATTTCTTGCACAGCCGCATTATGTGCTGTCCGGATGTGCCCGGAGGTCAGAGATTATCTGATCACATCCCACAAGTCAAAAGAACCTGCCGCCAATATGGTACTGGAGGCACTGGGCATTCCGGTATTTCTGGACTGTGATATGTGTCTTGGCGAGGGCTCCGGTGCGGTTGCCATTTATCCGCTGCTTGATCTGGCTTTGAAGATTTATAACAGTATGTGTACGTTTGCAGACAACCATATGGATAATTACATACCATTGAGCTGACAGAAGGAGTGGAGAATGAAATGTTTCATTTGATTACAGGCGGCAGCGGCAGCGGGAAATCCGCCTATGCAGAAAGCTGTATTGTCGGCTTTGATGGAGAAAAAAGAATTTATATTGCCACCATGTACCCGTTCGATGCGGAGAGCCATGAGAGAATCAGACGCCATCGGGACATGAGGAAAGAAAAGAAATTTGAAACGATTGAATGTTATACGGGCTTAAAAGAACTGGCACTGCCTGCAGATGCTGACGTGCTGCTGGAATGCATGTCTAATCTGACCGCCAATGAAATGTATCAGCCGGATGGTGCAGGAGAGCATACGGTGGAGGCTGTGATGGAAGGGGTAAAGAAACTCAGTCAGCGTGTGCACAATCTGGTGGTAGTGACCAATGAGGTTTTTTCAGACGGGATTCAATATGATCCGGATACCATGCGGTATCTGAAATACCTGGGTGACATCAACTGCAGGATGGCTGAAATGGCCGATCAGGTGACGGAAGTTGTTTATGGAATTCCGTTGACAAAGAAGAGGAAGGTACAGACTGATGAAACGAATCTATAACAGTTTTTTAATTGCTTTTTCCATGTATTCCCGGATCCCCGTACCCCAGTGTCAGTGGAATGATGAAAATATGGCTTATGCCATGTGCTTTTTTCCCTGGGTAGGGGCTGTGATCGGTGCCGTGACCTGGGCATTTGGTGTATTAGCAACAGGAATCGGTCTGACGCAGTCTTTTTATGCAGTTATTCTGGTATTGATTCCCTGGCTGCTGACCGGGGGCATTCATCTGGATGGACTTCTGGATACGGCAGACGCCATGAGTTCCTGGCAGGAAAAAGAAAAACGTCTGGAAATCCTGAAAGATTCCCGTTCCGGTGCCTTTGCGGTTATCACTTGTGCTGTGTATTTTTTATTTTATTTTGGTGTCTATACACAGGCTACTGTGCGGGTGTTTTCTGTGATTGCGTTTATTTTTATGCTATCGCGAAGCCTGAGCGGACTTGCGATTTTAACTTTTCCAAAAGCAAAAAAAAACGGGTCTGCATCTGCCATGGCACGAAATGCCAGAGACAGACAGGTGATTGCAGTGCTTTGTGTTTATCTGGTTTTGATTCTTGCAGGAATGCTGCTGGTGGATGGGAAACTGGGACTGATTGCTTTTGTGACCGCACTGGTATTATTTGGACTTTACTACAAAAATGCCATGAAATACTTTGGCGGGGTTACCGGTGATCTGGCAGGCTGTTTTCTGTCACTGTGCGAACTGTTTTGTACTGCGTCAGTGGTCATAGCAGCTATGATTCCGGGCATCTGAGGAGGAATGAATTTGAAATTGATTATCGGCGGGGCATATCAGGGAAAACGTGCGTATGCCTCCTTACAATATCATTTGAATGAAATACAGTGGGTGGATGGAGAAATCTGTGAACCGGAGGATTTGTATCAGGCTGGTGCCGTCAATCATTTTCATCAGCTGATCCGCAGATTTCCGGAAATTGACTGGGCAGGATTTGCACAGGAACTTTGCAGGCAGAATCCACAAATTGTAATTGTAACCAATGAGGTGGGATATGGAATTGTGCCCATGGAAAAAGAAGAGAGAGTATGGCGGGAACTTTGCGGAAGAACCTGTACGATTCTGGCTTCTTTTGCAGATGAGGTGGTACGTGTGTGCTGCGGAATAGGAGGCCGGATCAAATAATGGAAATCTTTTTGATTCGCCATGGGAAAACCATGGGAAACTTGTATCACAGGTATATCGGAACGACGGATGAGCCTGTTCTGGAAGAAGAAATGGAAAAATTAAAGAGCCGGAACTGGCCGGATGCAGAAGCAGTATTTGAAAGTCCGCTGCTTCGCTGCCGGCAGACCGCAGAAATCATCTGTCCGGGACGTCCGGTGCGGATGATTGACGAATTTGCAGAGTGTGATTTTGGTTCTTTTGAAAATAAAAACTGGCAGGAATTAAAGGGTAATGCAGAGTATCAGGCATGGATCGACAGTAACGGAACGCTGCCCTTTCCGGGCGGAGAGGATCCGCAGGAATTTCGTAAACGATGCTGCCGCGGCTTTGAGAAAGTGGTGGCAGCGTGTATGCGGGAAAATGTATCCAGAGCCCTGCTGGTGGTGCATGGCGGAACCATCATGAGTATTATGGAACGCTATGTGGTGTCAGAAAAGAGTTTTTATGACTGGCATGTAAAAAATGGTGAAGGTTATCTGGTGGTGGTGGAACCGTCCCTGTGGACAGCGGCCAGAAAAGAAATCGCTACTGTTCGCCCTGTGACCAGTAACATGCTGTGTGATACACAGAAAGAGGAAAGATGCTTTGGTGAAGGTACCGGGGCAGTGGGAGAGTGATGAACATGATGTTAAAATATAGCTGGGCGGCGGTTTTGTGTGGCCTGGTGCTGGATTTGCTTTTGGGAGATCCCCGTTGGCTGTATCATCCGGTGCGTATCATAGGAAAAGGAATTTCATTTTTTGAAAGGATTTTGAGGAACATATTTCCGGCGGGCCGGAAGGGAGAACGTATTGCCGGAGTTCTTTTAGTTATTCTGATCGTTGGTTGTTCTGTGTTGGTTCCTGCTGTTATTCTGTGGCTGGCCTACGGATATCAATTCTGGCTGGGGTTTGTGCTTGAAACCTTTTTCTGTTATCAGCTGCTGGCGGCAAAATCCCTGCAGGCAGAGAGTAAAAAAGTGTATGATGCACTGAAAACAGGTGATCTGGAGCAGGGCAGGTATGCGGTATCCATGATTGTTGGAAGAGATACACAAAACCTCAGTACGGAAGGTGTAACAAAGGCAGCAGTGGAGACCGTTGCAGAGAATACTTCGGATGGAATCATTGCTCCGCTGTTTTATATGATGATCGGCGGTGCGGTTCTGGGTTTTGCTTATAAAGCTGTTAATACCATGGATTCTATGGTAGGATATAAGAATGACAGATATCAATATTTCGGGACAGCGGCAGCCCGTCTGGATGATGTGCTGAATTATCTCCCGGCAAGAATCAGTGCCTGGGTGATGATCGGGGCAGCGGCAATTCTGCGAATGGATGGAAAAAATGCCTTGAAAATCTATCGCAGAGACCATGCAAAACATGCAAGTCCCAACTCCGCCCATACAGAGGCGGTTATGGCAGGTGCTTTACAGGTGCAGCTGGCCGGGGATGCCTGGTATTTCGGCAAGTTACATAAAAAACCATTCATCGGGGATGACATACGTATGATTTCCATAGAGGATATCTGCCGGTCTCACAGATTGATGTATGCCACAGAATTTCTTTGTGCCGTGATTTTTGCGGCCTTTCGTATCTTGGTACTTAAACTAGCTGGTATATGACAGAAAGAGTGAGGAGTTATTATGAAAAAATATGTACACGGCGGTGATGTGTACCGCAATCCTTCGGTACTGGATTTTTCTGCCAATATCAATCCTCTGGGAACCCCTTCGTCCGTTCTTCAGGCTGCTGCTGAAGGGCTGCAGCTGATTGCCCATTACCCGGATGCCCACCAGGAAAAACTGAAAGAAGCACTGTCACAGTATGAAGAGGTGCCGACAGACTGGCTGATCTGCGGTAACGGTGCAGCAGAATTAATTTTTCTCCTTGCACAGGCACTGCAGCCAAAGAAAGCTTTGCTTCCGGCACCTACCTTTGCTGAGTATGAACAGGCACTTCGAAGTGTTGGCTGTGAAATCTGTTATGAGTTTTTGAAAGAAGAAAATGGATTTGTACCGCAGGAATCTATTTTGGAACGGTTGACTGAAGATATGGATTTTTTTGTGTTGTGTAATCCCAATAATCCCACTGGTCTGCTGGTGGAGCAGGGACTGGCTGACAGAATTCTGGAAACCTGCAGAACTAATCATATTTGTCTCCTGGCAGATGAATGTTTTCTGGATTTTGTGGATGAAGGAGAAGCACTGAGTTTTAAAAACAAACTGATTTCCGGTGACACAGTATTTTTGCTAAAAGCGTTTACCAAACGATATGCAATGGCAGGTTTGCGTCTGGGATATGGTATTTGTCCTGACAGAGCCCTGCTGGATGCCATGGAGTTTCGTGTGCAGCCCTGGAATATTTCCATACCTGCGCAGATGGCAGGGATTGCGGCCCTGAAGGAAGAGCAGTATGTCAGAAGGTCAATGGATTTGATCAGCAAAGAAAAGGAATATCTCAGGAAAGAATTACAAGATCTTGGCTGTCTGGTGTATGATTCCAGAGCCAATTATCTGTTTTTTAAAGGGGAAAGTGATCTTGGACAGAAACTTTTAAAAGAAAAAATTATGATCCGGGATTGCTCGAATTATCCGGGACTTTCGGAAGGTTATTACCGAATTGCCGTAAAGCTTCCGGATGAGAACAGAAAACTTGTGGAGACAATGAAGAGAGTCGGATGCGGCAATATTTGCGAAAGATGAGGAAATACATATGGCGAAAGCAATTATGATACAGGGAACCATGTCAAATGCCGGCAAGAGTCTTCTGGCAGCCGGACTCTGTCGGATTTTTCACCAGGACGGGTACCGGGTGGCACCCTTTAAGTCCCAGAATATGGCGCTGAATTCTTATATTACCGAAGAAGGTCTGGAAATGGGAAGGGCTCAGGTGATGCAGGCGGAGGCGGCAGGAATTCGACCGTCCGTTCTGATGAATCCGATTCTGCTGAAGCCCACCAATGATGTGGGCAGTCAGGTGATTGTGAATGGTGAGGTCCTTGGAAATATGAATGCCCGGGACTATTTCAAATATAAACATAAGCTGATACCGGATATTATGAAAGCTTACAATACGCTGGCAGCTGAAAATGATATTATCGTCATTGAAGGAGCGGGGAGTCCTGCGGAAATCAATCTGAAACAGGAAGATATTGTCAATATGGGAATGGCAAAGATGGCAAAAGCTCCTGTGCTTCTGGTGGGAGATATTGACCGGGGTGGCGTATTTGCACAGTTGATCGGAACAGTCATGCTGCTGGAAGAAGATGAAAAAGCCATGGTAAAAGGAATGATCATCAATAAATTCCGTGGTGACAAATCCATTCTGGATCCCGGTGTAGAGATGCTGGAGCAGATGAGTCACATTCCAGTGGTGGGAGTAGCTCCTTACCTTCAGATTGAAGTGGAGGATGAAGACAGCCTGACCGAACGATTTGACAGTCACAGAGAGGTTGGTGTGATTGATATTGCCGTCATCCGGCTTCCCCGTATTTCCAACTTTACAGACTTCAATCCTTTTGAGAGCATGCCCGGTGTTTCTTTGCGATATGTAAAAAAAGTCAGTGAACTGAAAAATCCGGACATGATCTGCATTCCGGGAACGAAAAATACCATGGAAGACCTGCAGTGGATGCGGGAGAGCGGGATGGAAGCTGCTGTTTTAAAACAGGCTGCAGAAGGAAAAGTGATTTTCGGTATCTGCGGCGGTTATCAGATGCTGGGTGAAACCCTGGCGGACCCGGAAGGTGTCGAGGCAGGCGGAAGCATGAAAGGAATGGGACTTTTACCCATGGATACGGTATTTGCTTCGGAAAAGACCAGAACAAGAGTCAGTGGTGTTTTCCAGAATGTTTCAGGAGATTTACAGGAACTGTCAGGAACTGTCCTGGAAGGCTATGAGATCCATATGGGCGTCAGCACGCTACGGGAAGGATCCGGCACACTGACGATGATACAGGACCATGCGGCTACCACAGAACAGAAAAATGACGGGGCTTACTGTAAAAATGTTTACGGCACCTATGTACATGGTGTGTTTGATAAAGAAGAGGTGGCAAAAGCGGTAATCGCAGCCCTTGGCCGCAAAAAAGGAATCAATACCGATGAAATTACCGGAGTTGATTTTCAGGAATTTAAGGAAACACAGTACGATATTCTGGCAGATGCACTGCGGGAACATCTGGACATGAAAAAAATATATCAAATATTAGAGGAGGGTGTCTGATATTATGAAAATTGAACTGGAAAATGTAAAACCAAGAGATATTGAGCGGCGCAGTTTTGAAATTATCACGGAAGAACTGGGAGATCGCAAACTGGATCCGGATAAAGAGATGATTATCAAACGATGCATTCACACCAGTGCAGATTTTGATTATGCAGATAATCTCTGTTTTTCCGATGGCGTTGTACAGAAAGCGATGGATGCGATCCGAAATGGTGCCTGTATCGTGACGGATACCCAGATGGGTCGTTCGGGAATAAATAAAAAGGCATTGGCGAGATATGGCGGTGAAGTGTTCTGCTTTATGTCGGATGAAGACGTGGCAGAACAGGCAAAGGCACAGGGAACTACCCGGGCAACAGCAAGTATGGATAAAGCGGCAGCCATGGACCGTCCTCTCATTTTTGCCATCGGCAATGCTCCCACAGCACTGGTCCGGCTGTATGAGCTGATTCAGGAGAAGAAAATCCGGCCGGAACTGATCATCGGTGTACCGGTAGGCTTTGTCAATGTGGTACAGTCCAAGGAACTGATCATGAAAACAGATGTGCCATATATTGTGGCAAAAGGAAGAAAAGGCGGAAGCAATATTGCGGCCTGTATCTGTAATGCACTGCTGTATATGATGGATGACAGACGATAAACCGATGGTTATCGGGCAGGAGATGAGAATATGAATGGTGTATGTGAGACCTTCCCCTATGGGGAAGGTCATATGCATATTTTTATGAATGGAATCAATTATAAAGAGGCTGTCCGTGCGCAGCAGCATGGTGTGGATGTGACTGTCATTCGAAAGAATCTGGAAGCATACCGCAAGAGGGGAATCACCTGGCTGCGTGACGGCGGTGATATTTACGGCACCTCAAAAAGGACGATGGAACTGGCTGGGGAGTATGGGATTACTTACCGTACTCCGGTATTTGCCATTCATAAGCAGGGACATTATGGAGGAATCGTAGGAAAGTCCTTCGACAATATGACAGAGTATCAGGAACTGATCCGGGAGCTTCGCCGTCAGGGAGGTCATTTCGTGAAAATTATGATCTCGGGAATCATGGATTTTGCTCACGGCGGGCTGACGGAAGATTCTCTCTCAGACGATGAAATCCGGGAAATGATTCATATTGCCCATGAAGAAGGATTTTCTGTGATGGCACATACCAACGGAAGCCGGGCGGTACGTGCTGCTGTAAAAGCCGGTGTGGACAGTATTGAACATGGAAATTTCTGTGATGAGGATGCAATAGCAGCAATGGCATCTTCAGAAGTTGTCTGGGTTCCCACGATTGTTACGGTAAAAAATCTTCTGGGGGATGGAAGATTTCCGGAGCATGTGGTGCAGGCAATCTGGGAAGGACAGC
Source organism: Eubacterium sp. (assembly GCA_022764165.1). GTDB lineage: Bacteria > Bacillota > Clostridia > Lachnospirales > Lachnospiraceae > Oliverpabstia. The sequence continues at coordinate 36,449 of JALERM010000153.1, forward strand.
AGAAAAACTTAAAACTTGCCTTTGAGATGGGGGTACATCTTGCCTTGGGCAGTGATGCCGGAGCCTATCGTGTCCTGCATGGGCAGGGGCTGATGGATGAATATAAGATTTTCCGTCAGGTATTGGAACCGGAAGATCCGCAGTGGGAGAGTGTCATCCGGGAGGGCGACCATTTGCTGAAAGAAAAATTTTAGTTGGGAATAACGGAAGGTAGGGGAAAATGGGGAATGTAAGAAAAAACCTGGCTGAAAGTCGGGAACGAAAAGTGATTCTTCAGACAATTTTCTGTCTGGCATGGCCTGCGTTTCTGGAGCAGATCCTGCAGACCATCGTGCAGTATATTGATACGGCTATGGTTGGAAGAATCGGTGCTCATGCATCGGCATCCGTAGGATTGACAGGAGCCATGTCGTGGTTGGTGATATCGGTTCTGCTGGCTTTTGGTATTGGTATACTTTCCTGCGTGGCAGAAGCAATCGGTGCAGGGAAACTGGAACTGGCCAGACGATACGGGATTCAATCATTATATTTTACAATTATTTTAGGTGTGGTTCTGGGAGCAGTTATGTTAGGAATCAGCCCACATCTGCCGCGATGGCTGGGAGCAGACCCGGCCATTCAAAAAGAGGCCTCTCTGTACTTTGGTATCGTGTGCACTCCTATGATATTCCGTGCTTCATCGGCAATTCTGGGCTCGACCATGCGGGGTGCCGGTGATACAAAAAGTCCGATGATTGCCAATGTACTGATGAACATTACCAATATTATACTGAATTTCTTTTTGATTTATGAATCAAGAGAAATCATATTTATGGGAATTGGCATCCATATGCCCGGAGCGGGTCTTGGAGTTGTAGGTGCGGCCATTGCTACGGCAATTTCCTATTGTGTGGGCGGCGTTTTCATGTTTGCTGCCTACTGGAAAAATCCGATTCTGTCACCCAAAGGCGAAAAAAAGGTATTTGAAAAAGCATTATCCGCAAAATGCCTTTCTATTGCCATTCCGGTGACTATGGAGCGGCTCAGTACCTGTCTGGGACAGGTGGTATTTACTTTTCTGGTGACCAGCCTGGGAACCGTTGCGCTTGCCACCCATTCCATTGCCATCACTGCGGAGCAGGCCTTTTACATTCCCTGCTATGGCATGCGGGCAGCCGCTTCCACCATGGCGGGAAATGCACTGGGAGAGAAAAATCCGAAAAAATTCAGCCAGATTACAGGAATCATTCAGGGGATTACCGTAATCATGATGACACTGACCGGATTGGCTCTGTTTCTGATTCCGGGTCCTACCATGTCTATCTTTACCACGGACGCGGCGGTCATTGCCGGTGGGATCATTGTACTTCGTATCGTGGCGGTCTCAGAACCGATGTATGGAGCAGTGATTGTGTTTGATGGTCTGTTTAATGGAATTGGAGACACAAAGGTTCCATTTTTCATTTCCGTATTCTGTATGTGGGTTATGCGGATAGCCATGACGTCGCTGTTTATCTATGTCTTCCATGCAGGACTGGAAATGGTATGGGTCTGCATGGTGGCAGATAATGTGACCCGGTGTATCCTTTTATGTATCCGTTTTTACAAAGGATTCTGGAAAAAGAAATTTGTGTATTAAAATCTATGAGGAAGATGAGATGAATCAAACGATAAGTGAATTAAAGACAAGAAAATCTGTAAGAGTATTTACAGAACAGCCGATTACTCCAGAACAAAAGAAAGAAATATTACTGAGTGCAATGGCGGCACCCACGGCCGGTAATCAGCAGATGTACACAATTTTGGATATTACCAGTCAGGAATTGAAAGAGCAGTTGGCGGAAACCTGCGACCATCAGCCGTTTATTGCAAAAGCACCTATGGTGTTGATTTTCTGTGCTGATTATCAGAAATGGTATGATACTTTTCTGGAAGGCGGATGTAACCCGAGAAAACCGGGAGCCGGGGATCTGATGCTGGCAGTCTCAGACACCTGTATCGCCGCACAGAATGCTGTCACAGCAGCAGAGAGTATGGGAATCGGTTCCTGTTATATCGGTGATATTATGGAACAGTGTGAAACACACAGAAAAATTCTGGGACTGCCGGAATACGTGTTCCCTGCTGCTATGCTGGTATTCGGCTATCCCACAGAGCAGCAGAAAGAGCGGAAGAAACCGGAACGCTGCCATAGACCCTGCCCAAAATCTTCAATTCCATGAACCTTGAAAAAAGGAAATAAATCTGATAAAATGTCATATGAATTTTCCAAGACAAAATAAAGAAGGTAAGTGACATGGAACAGACAGATAATCTGTTGGTCAGAATACAGAAGAAGTACAATACATTCAGTAAAGGGCAGAAGAATCTTGCTGATTATATTATTAAGAATTATGATAAAGCCGTTTTCCTGACGGCAGCCCGCCTGGGGAAAGAGGTGGGAGTAAGTGAATCTACTACTGTGAGATTTGCCACACAGCTGGGATATAAAGGATTTCCGGAGTTTCACCGTGCACTGGAAGAACTGGTGCGCAACAGGCTCACCTCGATTCAGCGTATGGAAGTGACTTATGGACATGTGCCGCAGGGTGAGATTCTGGATACGATTTTTCAGTCGGATATTGAAAAAATCAAGATGACCATGGAAAGTATTGACCATAATGCGTTTGAACTGGCGGTGGATACTTTGCTGGAGGCCAGAACGATTTACATTGTGGGAATCAGAAGCTGTGCGCCGCTGGCAAGTTTTCTGGGTTTTTATCTGAATCTGATTCTGGATGACGTCCGGCTGGTTCAGACGAACAGTGCCAGTGAGATTTTTGAACAGATGATCAGGATTAACGAAAAAGATGTGATTATCGGGATCAGTTTTCCCCGATATTCCATGCGTACACTGAAAGCGATAGAGTTTGCCAACAATCGGAATGCAAAGGTGATTACGATCACGGACAGTGTGCATTCGCCGATCAATTTATATTCTTCCTGTAACCTGATCGCAAAAAGTGATATGGCGTCTATTGTTGATTCTCTGGTAGCCCCTCTCAGTGTGGTCAATGCACTGGTGGTGGCTCTCTGTATGAAACGGCAGAGTGAAGTTGTCAACACGCTGGAATCCATGGAAAAAATCTGGGACGAGTATCAGGTGTACAGCAGTGATGAGATGAATCATGTGGAACCATCTGTTTCAGTGAATAGCATCAGGGAGGGATTATGAAAAAACTTCTGATTATTGGAGGCGGTGCCGCCGGCATGCTTGCTTCTGTGATGGGAGCACAGCAGGGTCTGGAGGTACATCTTTTTGAACAGAATGAAAAATTGGGTAAAAAGCTGTTCATTACGGGAAAGGGTCGTTGTAATTTTACCAATGCCTGTGCAACGGAAGAATTATTTGATGCCTTTATGACCAATCCCAGATTTTTATACAGTGCAGTTTATGGTTTTACTAATTATGATGTAATTGATTTTTTTGAGAACCTGGGTGTCCGCACAAAGATGGAGCGGGGAGGCCGGATGTTTCCTCAGTCCGATCATTCCTCGGATATTATTCTTTCCATGGAAAGGAAAATGAAAGAGCTGGGTGTCAGGGTTCATCTAAAGACCAGGGTCAGCCGTCTGCTGATCGATGAAGAAGCAGCACAGATTTGTGGTGCGGAACTGGAAAATGGTGTAAAAATCAGTGCAGATATGGTTCTTGTGGCAACTGGCGGTATTTCCTATCCCAGTACAGGAGCCACCGGAGATGGCTATCGGATGGCCAAAGATGCGGGGCATACAGTAACGGAATTGCTGCCATCATTGGTCCCTATGGTGACTGCTGAGGATTATATTCCTCGTATGCAGGGACTGTCTCTGAAAAATGTAACCTTGTCAGTTTATGACGGGAAGAAATGCGTTTTTGAAGAATTTGGCGAAATGATGTTTACACATTTTGGCATAACCGGGCCTCTGGTGTTATCAGCCAGTGCAAAAGTGGGAAAACTATTAAAAAAGAAATATCTGACAGCCAGAATTGATCTGAAACCGGCACTTACGGTGGAACAGCTGGATGCACGCATGCTCAGGGAATTTGAGGCGGGAAAAAACCGGCAGTTTAAAAATGCAGTTGATACCATGTTTCCTTCAAAATTGATTCCGGTAATGCTGCAGGTGGGAGGGATTGAACCTCACACAAAAGTAAATGAGATTACCAGAGAAGAAAGAATGGCGTTTATCGAAAAGGTAAAAGCCTTTCCCATGACGATCACGGGACTTCGGGGATTTCAGGAGGCCATTATTACAAAAGGTGGTGTCCAGGTCAGAGAAGTGGATCCCAGAACCATGGAGTCAAAAAAGGTACATGGTTTGTATTTTGCAGGAGAGGTGCTGGATCTGGATGCATTGACCGGCGGATACAATCTTCAGATTGCCTGGTCGACAGCCGCTGCAGCTGTAAAAGCCTGTGCAGAGTCATGAGTGAACACGATAAAGAAGGAGTGAAGAGGTGCTATGAGTTATACAATTGCAATAGATGGACCGGCAGGAGCCGGCAAAAGTACGATCGCAAAAAAAGTTGCAAAGGAATTGTCGTTTATATATGTGGATACCGGGGCTATGTACAGAGCCATGGGACTGTATTTTCTGAGAAAAGGTATTGTACCGGAAAATGCAGCTGCTATTGAAGCTGCCTGTGATGAGATTCAGGTTTCCATCCGATATGAAAATGGGGAACAGCAGGTTCTCTTGAATGGAGAAAATGTATCAGCAGAGATTCGAAAAGAAGAAGTTGGAAATATGGCTTCGAAAACATCAGTAAACGGAAAAGTGAGAGAAAAACTGGTGGCTCTGCAGAGAGAACTGGCAAAGAAGGAAAATGTGGTGATGGATGGCCGGGATATTGGAACACAGGTCCTTCCGGATGCTACTGCCAAAATCTATCTGACAGCCAGCTCCGCAGAGCGTGCCAGAAGACGTTATCTTGAACTGCAACAGAAAGGAACACCCGGAGTTCTGGAAGAGATTGAGGCTGATATTATTGAACGGGATCACAGAGATATGACGAGAGAAATCTCACCTCTTCGTCAGGCTGAAGATGCAGTTTTGGTGGATGCCTCTCATATGACGATTGATGAAGTCGCAGCAGCAGTTATTTCTGAGTTTGAGAAAAAGCGTACAGTCTGAGACTTCACAGTATACGAAACGAATATGGAGAACAATATGGAAGAACGGACAATAAAGGTTGCAAAAACTGCCGGATTCTGCTTTGGCGTTAAACGTGCGGTTGAGAAGGTATATGAACAGGTAGAACTTGGAAAAGAAAATATATTTACTTACGGACCGATTATCCATAATGAAGAGGTGGTGGCTGACCTTGAATCAAAAGGTGTCCGGGTTCTGGCCTCAAAGGAAGAACTGGAAATGCTGAGAGAGGGAACGGTGGTGATCCGTTCTCATGGCGTTCCGGAAGAAATTTATCAGCTGATTGAAGCAAAGGGACTGGAATGTGTGGATGCCACCTGTCCTTTTGTGAAAAAAATCCACCGGATCGTGGAAAAAGAAAGTGATCATGGGCGTCATATTATTATCATAGGCAACGACAAACATCCCGAGGTGGAAGGAATCAAAGGATGGTGTCATGGACCGGTTACTGTGATATCTGACGAAGAAGAGGCAGAAAATTTGGCGGTTTTACCGGAAGAAAAGCTGTGCATTGTGTCACAGACGACATTTAATTACAATAAATTTCAAGAATTAGTTGAAATTCTTGAGAAAAAGAGGTATGATAGAATTGTTTTAAATACGATTTGCAGTGCAACAGAGGAAAGACAGCTGGAAGCACGGCAAATTGCCTGCGAAGCAGATACCATGATTGTCATTGGCGGCAGACATAGTTCCAATACGCAGAAATTATACGAGATATGTAGAAAAGAATGTAAAAATACTTACTATATACAGACACTTGTTGATTTGGATACTAGGCCTTTTCAATGTATTGGTTGCGTAGGTATTACAGCGGGGGCTTCCACCCCAAATAATATAATTGAGGAGGTTCATAAACATGTCAGAATTAAGTTTTGAACAAATGCTGGAAGAATCATTAAAAACAATCAGAAATGGGGAGGTTGTCGAAGGTACTGTAATCGATGTCAAAGAAGACGAGATTATTTTAAATATTGGTTACAAAGCTGACGGTATTCTTACAAAAGCAGAATACAGCAATGACGCATCCCTGGATCTTACCACTGTGGTAACACCTGGTGATAAGATGGAAGTAAAAGTGCTGAAAGTCAACGATGGAGAAGGACAGGTTCTTCTGACCTATAAGAGACTGGCAGCAGAAAAAGGAAACAAGAGACTGGAAGAAGCTTTCGAAAACAAAGAAGTTCTTACCGCTAAAGTTTCTCAGGTCCTGAATGGCGGACTGAGTGTTGTTGTTGATGAAGCAAGAGTATTCATTCCTGCAAGCTTGGTTTCCGATACTTTCGAAAAAGACCTGAGCAAATACGCTGATCAGGAGATTCAGTTCGTTATTACTGAGTTCAACCCGAGAAGAAGAAGAATTATCGGTGACAGAAAACAGCTTCTGGTTGCTGAAAAAGAAGCACAGCAGAAAGCACTGTTTGAAAGAATTGCAGTTGGTGATGTTGTAGAAGGTACTGTTAAGAATGTTACAGACTTTGGCGCATTCATCGACCTGGGCGGAGCTGACGGACTGCTTCACATCTCCGAGATGTCCTGGGGAAGAGTTGAGAATCCGAAAAAGATTTTCAAAGTTGGCGAAGCTGTTACCGTACTGATCAAAGATATCAATGGTGACAAGATTGCCCTGAGCCTTAAATTTGCTGACAAGAATCCATGGCTGAACGCAGATGAGAAATATGCAGTAGGCAATGTTGTAGAAGGTAAAATCGCACGTATGACTGACTTTGGTGCATTCGTTGAACTGGAGCCGGGTGTAGATGCACTTCTTCATGTATCTCAGATTTCCAGAGAGCATGTTGAAAAACCTGCTGATGTACTGAGCGTAGGACAGGTGATTACAGCAAAAGTTGTAGATTTCAACAGCGAAGACAAAAAGATCAGCCTGAGCATGAAAGCTCTGGAGACAGCTGCAGCACCGGCTGAAGAGACAGAAGAATAATAGCCGGTTAATGATAAGGCTTTAAAAGGGACAGGTTTACATCCTGTCCCTTTTTATAATATTTCCCATCAGGTGTACCATATAAGCTGCCATTTTCTCTTTATCCCTGATCAGGTTTTCATCAGCTTCAAACCACTGAACTTCATCTTTGTATTCCCTTCGGAAAGAAGGTGTGAAAACTGTGGAAAACTGTGGAAGAAATATACCTTCTTTTTTCTGATAACAATTGGAAGCCTTTGCTTTTTCCCGATGTTCTTTGTCTACGTAGGTTCCCACACTTTTGTGAATGGCTTGATCTTCCAGAGGGAGATAGTAATAGTCTTTGTAATTTGGAAAAAAATACTTTCGTGTGCCGAATTGCAGTGGAACTGATACAGTAATTAACCTGTCGGCGGTAGATAGCTGAAAATATTCACTTTCATGATACAAAGAACAAGGCAGTGCAAAAGGAAACGTCATTTCTAAAACATGCATCTGTTTTTGAACATTAGTGTTATCAGATATATAACGTATACAAATAAGAGAATGATCAAAATCCCCGGCGAATATCCGAGGGATAGTAAGCAGCGAAAGCAGTGCTGTCATTCCCTCCACATCTTCTTTATTATGCAGCAAAAGCATAGCAAGAAGCTCTTCATCGCCGGATTTCAGGTATTCCTGATAGAAGTCAATCAGTTCCCCGCCGGTAAAGGTATCCTTTCGGTGAATTCCCAGATAAACTTCCAGATCTTTCTGACGCATATGGGTGAGTCCCATACAATTTTTAAAGGGAAGCATCCGGCGGTACAAGTCGATCTGTTCCAGATGTTCCCAGGACTGTTCCAATTGATAAAATGTGTATTTGTGCATCAGATAGGGAACATCAAAAGTGGCTCCGTTAAAGTGTATCAGATATTTATGTGCGTTCAGCAGTTCTGAAAATATTATTAGTACTTCTTTTTCTTCTGACGGTCTCTGGCAGAACCATTGTTTCATAATCCACTGGTCATTCTCAAATAGTACAATTCCGAGAAGATACAGATGAGACTGACGCCATGAAAGACCGGTGGTTTCTATGTCAAAAAATAGACAATCCTCAGCAGGGATGTTTTCAGCTTCCAAAATCTCTGAGGGAAGGGTTATATGATATGTCTGTGTGATCATAACTGGACATACTCCTTGTGAATCAGCATTTTTTTATTGTATTGTTCTTATTATAGTACAAAAAATACGAAAAACATAGTGATTTTTTGGCAAAAATGAGTTATTATATATAACAGAATAATAAATATAGAGAGGAGTGTAGTATTGTCGTACAAAATTTTGGGCGTGGACTTGTACCATATGATAAGCTGGTTCATCGTGTACAGTTTTCTTGGATGGGTATGGGAGAGCTGTTATGTATCCATAAAAAGTAAAAAATGGGTTAACCGTGGATTTGTCAATGGACCGTTTGTTACCATTTATGGTTTCGGTGCAGTGATAGTCTATGTAGTACTTCGGCCCCTGAGTGGACGGGTGGTGGAGTTGTATTTTCTGGGCGTTGCTCTGGCAACAGCTCTGGAGTATATAACCGGAGTGCTGATGGAAACTATTTTTCATACGAACTGGTGGGATTACAGCGATAAAAAGTTCAATTTTCAAGGTAAAATCTGTCTGGGAAGTTCAGTCGCATGGGGTTTTTTTACATTGTTATTGTTCTATGTGCTGCAGCCCCTGGTATCAGATTTTGTGGAAAAGGTTCCAAGAGATACGGGCATTGTACTGATCTATGCATGGCTTGGGTATTATATGGTTGACTTTGGGTTCTCAGTTGCAGGAGCATTCGATCTGCGTGCCAAACAGCAGCAACTGGACAGGATCTGGGACGAATTTCAGGAATACCTTATCTCCAGCCCTCTGCATGAAGCGGCTTCAGAACTGAAAGACAAAGCAGAATTATATCGCCGGGAAGTTTCTGTCGGCAAAGTCAGTGAATATCTTGAAAACAGAAGAGTCAAACTCAGAGAAAGTCTGGCACATCTGGAAGAAATGGGTATTCAGGAAAAAAGAGATGCTTTTCTTGAACGCTATGATGAATTTGCAGGTAAATATCTGGAAGCAAAAAGAAGCTTTCATCTGGGGTCCAGAAGACATCTTCGTGCGTACCCTAATCTGAAAAGCAAGGCGGCACGTTTAAAATTGAAAAAGGAACACAAAAAATAATAAAGGAGGAGACCATTATGGGAGTACTTACATTCAAAGGCGGAATCCATCCATATGATGGAAAAGACTTGTCCAAGAGCAAGCCAATTCAGCCTCTGAACCCCAAAAATCAGCTGGCGTATCTGGTATCTCAGCATATCGGTGCACCGGCAAAACCGATTGTAAAAAAAGGCGATCGGGTTTTGATGGGCCAGATGATCGCAGAAGCAGGGGGATTTGTTTCTGCACCTGTTTATGCATCTGTGTCCGGAACAGTCAAAGGCATTGAGCCGAGACTTACGGCAACAGGAGGTACCTGTGATGCGATTATTGTGGAGAATGACGGTCTGTATGAGGAAGTGGAATATCATCCTACAGAGCATCCGGAGAAACTTTCAAAAGAAGAAATCCGCAAAAAAATTCAGGATGCCGGTGTTGTCGGAATGGGTGGAGCCGGATTTCCTACTCATGTAAAGCTTTCACCGAAGGAGCCGGATAAGATTGATTACATACTGGTAAACGGAGCTGAGTGTGAACCGTACCTTACTTCCGATTACAGGAGACTTCTGGAAGAGCCGGAAAAAGTGATCGGTGGTCTGAAAGTGATTTTACAGCTGTTTGATCATGCAAAGGGTTGTATCTGTATTGAAGATAACAAACCGGACTGTATCGAGAAGCTGAGTAAAATGGTGGAAAATGAACCGCGGATTGAGGTAAAACCGCTGAAAACAAAATATCCTCAGGGTGCTGAGCGTATGCTGATTTATGCAGTGACCGGAAGAAGTATCAACTCTTCCATGCTTCCGGCTGATGCGGGCTGTGTGGTTGACAACGTAGATACTGTTGTTGCCGTTTATAAGGCCGTTGTGCTCGGACAGCCGCTGATGCACAGAATTGTGACTGTGACAGGTGACGGAGTGAAAGACCCCGGCAACTTCTATGTGCCTGTAGGTATGGATTTCACAGAACTGCTGGAAGCTGCAGGCGGATTTAGCGGAGATGTGGAGAAAGTGATTTCCGGTGGTCCCATGATGGGATTTGCCATGTTTGATATCCATGTACCGGTGACAAAAACAACTTCTGCAATGCTTTGTCTGACAAGAGATGAAGTCTGTCACTCAGAGACCACAGCATGTATTAACTGCGGAAGATGTGTCAGCGAGTGTCCGGAACATCTGCTTCCGGCCAGACTGGCAACCTTTGCTGCTCATAAAGACCAGGAAAAGTTCCTGAAGTACAATGGTATGGAGTGCTGCGAATGTGGATGCTGCAGTTATGGATGTCCTGCTAAACGGCCTCTTGCCCAGGATATTAAGTCCATGAGAAAAATTGTACTGGCAAACAGAAAGAAAAAATAAGGGGGAAGAGACATGAGCCAATTATTACACGTATCGTCCTCACCGCATGTCCGTGCCAGAATAAAAACAGAGGATATTATGAAGCTGGTTGTAATAGCACTGCTTCCGGCTACGCTGTTTGGTATTTATAATTTCGGAATGAGGGCACTGCTTCTGGTTTGTATTTCTGTTGCTACCTGCGTGGCTACGGAAGCAATCTATGAAACACTGATGCATAAAAAAATGACAATCAATGATTTCAGTGCTGTTGTTACAGGTCTGCTGCTGGCACTGAACCTGCCGGCATCTGCACCCTGGTGGATTCCGATTATCGGTGGTGTATTTGCAATCCTGATCGTAAAACAGCTGTTCGGCGGTCTGGGACAGAATATCATGAACCCGGCACTGGCCGGCCGTTGTTTCCTGCTGTTGTCCTTTACCGGATATATGACAGACTTTAAAGCAACAGAAGGTTTTGGCAGAATCGTTGATACGGCATCCGGAGCTACTCCTCTGGCAGCTTTGAAAGCAGGAGAGCAGGTAGACATTCTCAGCCTGTTTATTGGCAATACAACAGGTACTATAGGTGAGACTTCTGCACTGGCACTTCTCATCGGTGCTGCGATTCTTCTGGGAACAAAAGTCATTGACTGGAGAATTCCGGGTACATATATCGCAAGTTTTATGGTATTTATTCTGATTTTCGGCGGCCATGGATTTGACGTTAACTTCCTTCTGGGACATCTGTTCGGAGGCGGTCTGATGCTTGGTGCATGGTTTATGGCCACTGATTATGTGACAACTCCGATCACCAAGTCCGGTCAGCTGGTCTATGGTGTGATCCTGGGAATCCTGACAGGTCTGTTCCGTCTGTTCGGAGCATCAGCAGAAGGTGTATCTTATGCGATCATTTTCAGTAACCTGCTGATTCCGGTTATTGAACGTGTGACAGTACCTACTGCATTTGGTAAAGGAGGGAAGAAAGCATGAGTAACAAAATCGTGAAAGATGCCATTGCTCTGACCCTGATTACCATGGTGGCAGGTCTGGCACTTGGTGCTGTTCATGGCATTACAAAAGAGCCGATTGCACAGCAGGAAGCAAAAGCAAAGGCAGAAGCTTATGAAAAGGTATTTAAGACTGCTTCTGATTTTTCCGTTGTGGAGATGACGGATGAACTGTCTGCTTCTCTTCGGGAAAGTCTGGATACAGAAGGTTATAAGGCACAGGAGATTGAAGAAGTCATGGAAGCCAAGGATGATGGCGGCAATGTGCTGGGATATGCATTTACCGTGGTTACATCAGAAGGCTATGGCGGCGATATCAAGTTCTCCATGGGCGTTCAGAATGATGGTGTGTTAAATGGAATTGCTATTCTCTCCATTTCTGAGACTGCCGGTCTTGGTATGAATGCAACAACACCGGAATTTCAGGCGCAGTTTGTGGGCAAACAGGTTGACAAACTGGTTTACACAAAAAATGGTGCGTCTGCCGATAATGAGATTGATGCCCTGAGTGGTGCTACCGTTACCACCAACGCTATGACAAATGGTGTCAATGCGGGACTCTGTGCATTTCGTGTAATGGAAGGAGGGGAATAGGATGAAAGCGAATTCACCTGCAGAACGTTTATATAACGGTATTATAAAAGAAAACCCGACTTTCGTGCTGATGCTTGGTATGTGTCCGACACTGGCTGTTACTACATCTGCGATCAATGGTCTGGGTATGGGACTGACTACCATGGTAATCCTCGCTATGTCAAACATGATGATTTCCATGTTGCGAAAAGCGATTCCCGATGGAGTTCGTATGCCGGCCTACATCGTAGTGGTAGCGTCTTTCGTAACAATTGTACAGTTCCTTCTTCAGGGATTTATCCCCTCGCTGTATGATTCTTTAGGTATCTACATTCCGTTGATCGTAGTTAACTGTATCATTCTGGGACGTGCTGAAGCTTACGCTTCCAAGAATGGTGTCATCAGTTCTCTGTTTGATGGAATTGGTATGGGACTTGGATTTACGGTAGGTCTTACCTGTATCGGTATTGTCCGTGAATTGATCGGTTCCGGAAAAGTATTTGGCATCACATTATTTAATGGCGGAGCTACCATCTTTATACTGGCACCGGGTGCTTTCTTTGTTTTGGCCATGCTTGTTGCATTGCAGAATAAAGTAAAAGCAGGAAAACCACAGAAAACATCATCCGGACATGGATGCGGCGAAGGCGGCTGTGCTTCCTGTGCTAATACTCTGTGCGGAGGTCATCCGTCATCAGATCAGAAAGAAGGAGGAAAGAATGCATGAGAGAATTATTGATGATCGCAATTGGTTCTGCGTTGGTTAATAACGTAGTTCTCAGTCAGTTTTTGGGACTGTGTCCTTTCCTTGGTGTTTCAAAAAAGATGGATACGGCAGCAGGTATGGGTGGCGCTGTAGTATTTGTACTGACACTGTCATCCTTCTGTACCAGTCTGATCTACAAGTTCATTCTGGTTCCGACAAATATGGAATATCTGCAGACAATCGTATTTATTCTGGTAATCGCAGCTCTTGTACAGCTGGTTGAAATGTTCCTGAAGAAAACAATACCGGCACTTTACAAAAGCCTTGGTGTGTATCTTCCGCTGATCACCACCAACTGTGCAGTACTTGGTGTGGCACTTCTGAACGTACAGAATGACTACAATGTACTGGAAGGAACAATCAATGGATTTGCCACAGCAGTTGGATTTACCATTGCCATTGTCCTGATGGCCGGTCTGAGAGAAAAAATCGAGTATAATGACATTCCAAAACCTTTCCAGGGAATGCCGATCGTGCTGTTGACAGCCGGATTGATGTCCATAGCATTCTTTGGATTTTCCGGTTTGATTTAGAGGAGGAGCAATATGATTACAGGGATTATCATTGCAGCCGTACTGGTAGGCGGTACCGGATTAATAATCGGACTCCTTCTGGGCGTAGCTGGAAAGAAATTTGCAGTAGAAGTAAATGAAAAAGAAGTTGCAGTAAGATCAAAGCTGCCGGGAAATAACTGCGGCGGCTGTGGATATCCGGGATGTGACGGTCTGGCAGCTGCCATTGCGGCAGGTCAGGCTCCTGTCAACGGATGTCCGGTAGGCGGTCCGGAAGTGGCAAAAGAAGTTGCTGCAATCATGGGTCAGGAAGTGACAGAAGGCCGTCGTATGGCAGCTTTTGTAAGATGCGCCGGTGACTGCGAACATTCCCGTAAAAATTACGTATATGATGGTATCGAAGATTGTTCCATCATGGCATTTATTCCGGGAGGCGGAGCAAAAAAATGTAACCAGGGCTGCCTTGGCTACGGCACCTGTGTAAAAGCATGTACCTTTGATGCCATCCACATTGAAAATGGTATCGCTGTCGTTGACAAAGATAAATGTAAGGCCTGCGGCAAATGTGTTTCCGTATGTCCGCATCACCTGATCGAACTGGTACCGTATGATCAGAAAATGAGAGTACGATGCAGTTCTCTGGATAAAGGTAAAGCAACCATGAATGCCTGCGACAATGGCTGTATCGGCTGTAAGAAGTGCGAAAAGAATTGTCCGGTACAGGCAATCACCGTAACCAATAATGTGGCTCATATCGATTATGACAAATGTACAAACTGTGGACTGTGTAAAGATAACTGTCCGCGTCACTGTATCATTTCTCAGTGATGGATATGTAAACTGACATTTGAGGCAGGGTATGATTCGGATGAGTCATAGCCTGCCTCAGTGGTTTTGTCCTATTGGATGAGGACGGATACTGTTCACTCAAAAACGAACATATGGTTGAAATAATTAGGTGTATGTGGTATGATTACCGATATCAGGCTGAGGCTGTACCTAAATGAAAAGGACTGGAACAGTATGAAAAAAAGAGATATATTCGTTGCTGTGATAATTCTTTTGGCGGCATTGCTTGTGGGTGGTGTGGGAAGGGTGTTGGAAAAACCGGCACACTACCTGAGAATTACAGTAAACGGTGATGTATATGGAATTTATGATCTGAAAGAAGATCAGGAAATAAGTATTGGAGATACGAATCTGTGTCGGATTATGGACGGAAAAGTCCGAATGGTATCCGCAGAGTGTCCGGATCAGATTTGTGTAAAGACAGCAGAGATTTTCCGTGATGGCAGTACGATTGTCTGCCTTCCTAATCGAGTGGTGTTGGAAGTGGTATCAGAGGTATCTGAAGAAGCTGATGTGGATGCCATAAGTTCGTGAAAGGCGTGAAATAATTTGAAACTTAAAACAGCATATATGGGATTATTGTGTGCCGCAGCGATTAATTTAGGATATATTGAATCGCTGTTTCCTGTGTTTGTAGGAATTCCCGGTATGAAAATCGGACTTCCCAATCTTGCAATCATTATGGTACTTTATTTGTATACCTGGAAGGAAGCGCTGGCTGTTTCTGTAGCGAGAATTCTTGTGATTGGTTTTTTGTTTGGAAATGCATTTAGTATTGCATTCAGCTTTGCTGGTGGAATTCTAAGTCTTCTTTGTATGGAAACAGCAAAAAAATCGGGAAAGATGAGCTGTATCGGAGTCAGTATGGTAGGAGGCGTTGCCCACAATGCGGGGCAGATTCTTGTAGCAGTTCTTGTTGTAGAGAATATACGCGTGAGCTACTATTTTTCAGTTCTTGCGATCACCGGAATGATTACAGGAATTGTGATTGGTATTCTTGGCGGAACGCTGACTGAACGTATCAGTAAGAGTGTTATAGGAAAGGATAGAAACAGTAAAAAATGATTGGTTATATCAGAGGAATATTGGAAGAAGCAGATGAACAGTCTGTTATAATAGATAATCATGGGATCGGGTATCGGATTTTTGTTCCTTCGTCGGCCTTTTCAGGTGCTCTTCCCATCGGAAAAGAAGTAAAGATTTACACCTATCTTTCTGTAAAGGAAGATGCTATGCAGCTATACGGATTTTTGACAAGAGATGACCTTCGCATGTTTCGTATGCTTCTGGGAGTCAATGGTATCGGTCCGAAAGCAGGACTTGGTATCTTATCTGCTCTGACAGCAGATGAGCTGCGTTTTGCCGTGCTGGCTGATGATGCTGCTTCGATTGCAAAAGCACCGGGTATCGGTAAGAAGACGGCTCAGAAGCTAATTCTGGAACTGAAGGATAAACTGAATCTGGAAGATGCTTTTGAGCAGAAACTGGCAAATCAGGCTGCCGGGGATATTTCTGCCGCAGATACAGGATCTCAGGTTCAGGAGGCAGTACAGGCCCTGACAGCACTGGGATATCCGGGAACAGATGCACTGCGTGCAGTCAAAAAGGTGGAAGGTGCGGAATCCATGACAGTAGAAGAAATTTTGAAAGCTGCCTTAAAGAAAATGATCTGATAAATCATACCAGGAGTAGATGATGGAAAAAAGAATTATAACAACAGATGTGATGGAAGAAGATCTGAGAATTGAGGGAAGTCTCAGACCACAGTATCTGAAAGATTATATTGGACAGGAAAAAGCAAAACAGAATCTGAAAATATATATAGAGGCAGCAAAGCAGAGAAAGGACTCTCTGGATCATGTGTTGTTTTACGGTCCTCCGGGATTGGGAAAAACTACACTTGCGGGAATTATAGCCAATGAAATGGGTGTGCATATGAAAGTAACATCTGGTCCTGCCATAGAAAAGCCGGGAGAGATGGCTGCCATATTGAATAATCTTCAGGAAGGTGATGTATTGTTTGTAGACGAGATACATCGTCTGAATCGGCAGGTAGAGGAAGTACTTTACCCTGCCATGGAAGATTTTGCCATCGATATCATGATTGGAAAAGGGGCATCCGCCCGTTCTATTCGTCTGGATCTTCCGCATTTTACTCTGGTAGGAGCAACGACAAGGGCGGGATTGCTGACAGCTCCGCTAAGGGATCGTTTTGGTGTTATTCATCATCTGGAATACTATACAGAAAAAGAACTGCAGACGATCATCCAGCGCTCTGCAAAAGTTCTGGGAGTGGAAATCGATGCTGAGGGGGCTGCCGAGATGGCAAAACGCTCCAGAGGAACCCCAAGGCTTGCCAATCGGCTTCTGAAAAGGGTCCGAGACTTTGCACAGGTTAAGTATGATGGAAAAATCAACAAAGAAGTGGCTTCCTTTGCACTGGATTTGCTGGAAGTAGATCGATATGGACTGGATCAGACGGACCGGTATATTCTGCATACCATTATAGAGAAATTTCAGGGAGGTCCGGTGGGGCTTGATACACTGGCAGCAGCAATCGGGGAAGATGCAGGGACGATTGAGGATGTGTATGAACCGTATCTGATCAAGAATGGATTCCTTCTGAGAACACCGAGAGGCAGAATGGTAACAGACCATGCCCGCCATCATTTGGGAATTGATGAGATTACCAAATAAAAAAAGGTTGTTTTTTGGGTAATTTTGTTTATAATGTATATCAGATGGAAGTGTTATATCATATGCTTCCGGGTCTTGAAACAGAATGAAAAGGACAGGCTGTGGTAATACATAGCTGTCAGGATGGAGGAATTGCCAGCTATGCCAGCAAAAAACACAACGAAGGTATTAATTGGAGGAAAAATTGTCACATTAAGCGGATATGAGAGTGAAGATTATCTGCAGAAAGTGGCTTCTTATATGAATCATAAAATTACGCAGCTCAGTGAACTTCCGGGATATAATCGTCAGCCTGTAGAGACAAAGCATACCTTGCTGAGTCTGAATATTGCGGATGATTATTTTAAGGCAAAACGGCAGGCGGAAGTTTTTGAAGAGGATTCACAGCTGAAAGATAAAGAAATGTATGACCTCAAGCATGATTTGATCGAGGCACAGATTCAGGTTGAAAATCTTACAGCAGAAAAGGAAAAACTGATGGCACAGATCAGACAGTTGGAGACCGACATGGATAATCTGTTGAAATAATGATAAGATGGGCGTGACAAAGGTCACGCTCTTTTGCACATCTCGGCAGGAGTGATATTATGGAAAAAATGAAAGATAAAAGGAAAAAAAAGGCAGAATTGCTTGCACCGGCAGGTTCGTATGCTGCTCTGGAAGCAGCCTTTCGTGCTGGAGCTGATGCTGTCTATCTGGGAGGACAAAAGTTTGGGGCCAGGGCGTACGCAGATAATCTGGACACGGACCAGATGAAAGAAGCGATTCGATATGCTCATATACATGGCAGGCAATTATATCTGACAGTAAATACACTGCTGAAGAACAGGGAACTGAAAAAAGAATTGTATGAGTATCTGGCTCCCTATTATGAAGAGGGGCTGGATGCTGTAATTGTGCAAGATCTGGGAGTGCTGCGATTTATCCGGAGAGAATTTCCCGGTATGCATATCCATGCCAGTACGCAGATGACGATTACCGGAGTAGAAAGCGCAAGACTATTAAAAGATGCCGGTGCTTCAAGAATCGTTACTGCCAGAGAACTGTCTTTGAAAGAAATACAGGCAATTTATCAGGAAACAGGGATAGAAATCGAGAGTTTTATTCATGGGGCATTGTGCTATTGTTATTCCGGCCAATGTCTGATGAGCAGTATGATTGGCGGCAGAAGCGGCAACAGGGGCCGGTGTGCACAGCCATGCCGGCTTCCTTATCAGGTGTACCGGAATGGGAAACGGCTCAATGATGAAAAAACAGCCTATGCACTCAGCCCTAAAGATATGTGTACCGTAAGAATCCTGTCAGATATCATAGATGCAGGCGTGTTCTCTCTGAAAATCGAAGGAAGAATGAAAAAACCGGAGTACACGGCAGGAGTTGTACAGGTTTACCGGAAATATCTGGATCGGGTTCTCGCCGGTGAAAAGAATCCGCAGGTCAGCCGGGAAGATTATCAGATGCTTATGGATCTGTACAACCGGGATGGATTTCACGAAAGTTATTATAAAGTCCGCAATGGAAAGGATATGATGGCACTTCGCAACGAAAAGAAAACTGTCAGTGGTACAGATATTCGGGCAGAGAGAAATGAGGAATTATTTTCTCAGTTGAGAAATCATTATCTGGAAAGAAAAAAACAGGAAAAGATTAAGGGAATCTTAACTCTTTATGCGGGATGTTCTGCTATTATGGAGGTGACTTGCAGGCAATATCATGCAGTGGTGGAAGGTGCGGTGGTACAACAGGCATCGAGTCGTCCCCTGGATGAGGAACGTGTCCGGAGACAGATACAGAAAACAGGTGATACGGAATTTGTATTTGAACAGTTGGAGATTTTCATGGGAGATGACATTTTTATGCCCATGCAGCAGCTCAATGAATTGCGTAGAAATGCCCTGGAATCTCTGGAAAGAGAGATGACAGATCCTTTCAGAAGAAAGCTTCCTGTACGCTTTGATGATCATAATACGTTTATTAGAAAAGAAGAGATTCCCCACTTGTATGCGTCAGTACGAACAGAAAATCAGTTGCAGGCCCTGTTGAAGGTAGGAGATGTTACAGGGATTTATGCCGACTGCGGCATTTTCAGCAAAGATCGTTTTGAAGAACAGGTTACAGAGGCGTTGGAAGCGTGCCGTATGGCCGGGAAAGAATTATATCTGATGCTGCCCCACATGGTACGTGACCATGAACTGGATGGAAGAAAAGAATTCTTCAGGATTTTGTGTGAAAAAGGGCTGCGTGGTTTTCTGGTAAGGAATCTTGAGAGTTTTGGTATTCTGAAACAGTCGGGTCTTGCGGACAGAGCAGTGCTGGATGCCAATCTATATACGATGAACGGGGAAAGTCAGTTGTTCTGGGATGAACAGGGAGTATGCCGCGATACGGTTCCGCTGGAACTGAATCAGAAGGAAATCAGTTACCGAAATAACAGTGACAGTGAGATGATCATTTACGGTTATATTCCTATGATGATTTCAGTGCAGTGTCTGCAGAAAAATATGGATCACTGTGATAAAAAATGTGCAGTTTTGACGTTGGAAGACCGTTATCAGAAAAAATTTCATGCAGTCTGCAGCTGTGAATTCTGTTATAATACGATTTATAATGCTTTGCCAATGTCGCTTCTGCAGGATGCGGATAAAGTCAGAAAGCTGAGAGTGTCCGGATACCGTCTGTCATTTACTGTGGAATCGGAACAGAAAACGAGAGAAATAGCAGAAAGATTTGCAGCGGTCTATATGCATGGCTGTGAGGTTAAGCCGGACTGGCTGATCGGGGAGACGACAAGAGGACATTTTAATCGCAAAGTGGAATAGAGTGGGAGGGACACGTGAAAACAGTAATTACGGAAATATCAAAATATCTGATTATCTTTACCATGATCATCTTCACATTTCAATGTTTTACGATTTTCAGGAAGCATGATCAGGAAGACAAAAATCAGGTTTTACGCAGGCAGATCATACTGATGCTGTTTATGAATTTTATTGCCTATGCTGTGCTGTATCTTCAGACGGAAGATATTAAAATGCTGGTTATGTATGTTTCTGTACTGGCATTTATTCTGCTGGTTCAGCTTCTGTATCGTGTGATTTATAAGAAAGGAAATCTTCTGATCGTAAATAATATGTGCATGCTGCTCAGTATTGGTTTTTTGATTTTGAGCAGGCTGAAATTTGACAAGGCAATCAAACAGTTTCAGATTGTTGTACTGTCGATGGCACTGTCGTTTATTGTACCGGTTATTGTCAGAAAAGTGAAGCTTCTGAAAGACCTCACATGGCTGTATGGTATTGTCGGGATAGGATTGCTTGGTGTGGTACTCGTGTTGGCAACTATATCCGGTGGTGCGAAACTGTCAATTGAAATCGGTGGGGTAACCTTTCAGTTTTCAGAATTGGTAAAGATTACGTTTGTATTTTTTGTTGCAGGAATGCTGAGAGAGGATCAGAGTTTTAATCGGGTGGTACTTACAACTGTGGTTGCCGCTTTGCATGTAGTGATTCTGGTTTTGTCCAGAGATTTGGGAAGTGCACTTGTATTTTTTGTAGCATATATTGTTATGTTGTATGTGGCTACAAAAAAGCCTCTGTATGCACTGGCAGGTCTGGCAGCCGGGTGTCTGGCAGCTGTAGCAGCATATTTTATGTTTAATCATGTCAGACAGCGTGTAATTGCCTGGAAAGATCCGATTGCCGTGTATGATCAGATCGGTGGCGGATACCAGCTGGCACAGGGCTTATTTGGCATCAGTGCCGGCGGCTGGTTCGGCATGGGACTGGGTCAGGGTATGCCTACAATTATCCCGGTGGTAGATAAGGACTTTATTTTTGCGGCTATCTGTGAAGAACTGGGGGCAATTTTTGCCATCTGTATGCTTCTGGTCTGTATGAGTTGTTATCTGATGATTGTCAATGTTTCAATGAAAATGAGCAAGCCGTTTTATAAACTGATTGCTATGGGACTGGGAGCAGAGTATGCGTTTCAGGTATTTCTTACGGTAGGCGGAAGCAGCAAATTTATTCCGCTGACAGGTATTACCCTTCCTCTGGTCAGTTATGGGGGAAGTTCAGTAATTTGCAGTATTATGATGTTTGCGATTATTCAGGGATTATATATCCTCAGGGAAGATGAAGGTGAAGAACTTGAAAGGCAGAGAAGAGAGAGACAAAAAGAAAAACGCAGAAAAAAGAAGAATGGATCCGGTGGATATGGAACGGGAAGTCACCCACAGCGGGAAAAAACACTCGAAGAAAAAATCGAAGAGCAAACCGAAAAAAGCCTCAACTGGTAAAGAATATGTGGTAATTGCTTATTGTTTTGTAGGGATATTTCTTGCTCTGATTGGTTATCTGGTTTATTTTAATGTGGAATTGCGCGATGATTATGCAAACAGCCCCTATAATGCCAAACGACAGGGGACTTATAAAGAAAGAGTCGTAAAGGGTGAAATTATTTCCGCAGATGGTCAGGTACTTGCCAGCACGGAAAAAGATGAAGAGGGTAATGAATTTCGTCTTTACCCTTATGAGAGAGTCTTTGCGCATGTTGTCGGATATTCTGGTAAGGGCGTCAGCGGTCTGGAACAGAGTATGAATTCTCAGCTTCTTACTTCCCATGCCAATATGGTGGAACAGGTTGAGAATGAGTTTAAAAATGAAAAGAATATCGGAGATAATATCATAACCACTTTGGATACCCGTCTTCAGCAGGCAGCCTATGATGCACTGGGAGATTACAAAGGTGCGGTAGTCGTTATGGAGCCTGATACAGGAAAAATTCTTGCTATGGTCAGTAAACCAAATTTTAATCCCAATACGATTGCAGAGGACTGGGAAGCGATTAATGAAGACGCCAGCAGTTCACGACTGGTGAATCGTGCCGCACAGGGTCTGTATCCGCCGGGTTCAACTTTCAAAATCATTACTTCTCTGGCATATTGGAGACAGAACAACACATTTGACGGATTCTCTTTCAACTGTAATGGAGAGGTAGAAAATGGCGGTTATACAATTCACTGTTACCATAATAGCGTTCACGGTCAGGAAGATTTTCCGACTGCTTTTGCCCGATCCTGTAATTCAGCGTTTGCACAGATTGGTGTGGATCTGAATCGAGGAGAGTATAGGCAGACGGTGGACAGTCTGTTGTTTAACGAGGAACTTCCTCTGGATTTTCCATATAAGAAAAGCCGGTTCTCACTGGAAAAGAGCACTACAGATGCACTGACCATGCAGACGGCGATTGGACAGGGAGAGACGCTTGTTTCACCCATGCATATGGCTATGATTGTCAGTGCCATTGCGAATAAAGGAAGTTTGATGCAGCCTTATCTGGTAGATCGTATCGAAACTTATACGGGTACCAATGTAAAAACTTATGAGCCGAAGGCTTATAAAAAACTGATGACGGAGCAGGAGGCATCAAAGCTGACCAGTCTGATGACGGGAGTTGTTGAGGGAGGCACTGCAGCGGCTCTTGCCGGAAGAGGATATACTGCAGCAGGAAAAACGGGAACTGCAGAACATGGAGATGTAACTTCCACCACTCCTCATTCCTGGTTTGTAGGATTTTCTAATGTGGAAGACCCGGATATAGTAGTCAGCGTGATAGCTGAAGAAGCCGGAGCAGGAAGTGAAATAGCAGTTCCTATCGCAGCAAAAATATTCGATTGTTATTATTCAGAATAAACGGTTGCACAGCTTTCTGAAAAGAGGTATACTTAATGCAGTGAAAGACAACGCATTACAGGAGGAAGTGCAAATGATTGAGGCAACAAGCTGTGGTGGCGTGGTAATATATCGTGGAAAGATTCTGACATTGTACAAAAGTTACAAGAACAAGTACGAAGGGTGGGTTCTGCCCAAAGGAACTGTTGAAGAGGGAGAGGATTTTAAAGACACTGCGATTCGCGAAGTACGAGAGGAAGCCGGTGTGAAAGCTTCAATTATCAAGTATGTTGGAAAAAGTCAGTATAATTTTACCGTACCGGAAGATACTGTTGAGAAAGAGGTACACTGGTTTTTGATGATGGCTAACAGTTATTACAGCAAACCGCAGAGAGAAGAATATTTTATCGATTCCGGTTATTACAAGTTCCACGAGGCATACCATCTGCTAAAGTTTTCCAATGAACGTCAGATTCTGGAAATGGCATATAATGAATACCTGGATTTGAGGAAATCCAACCTGTGGGGAAATCGTAAGTATTTTTAAAAACGAGGGAGGGATGAAAAACTCCCTCGTTTTTATCATATAAGAAATTCAAGTACTGTTGGGGATATTCAGTCTGAGAACGATAATATAAAAAGATGGGAGGGATTTTAATGTTGGACCAGATTGATTTGACAAAAAAGATGGATAAAAAGGCGTATAAAGAGCGTATGGAAGAAATGATGCCTCAATTATCCAGACTGCAGAGGGAATGCAAGGAACTGGGGATACCGGTGATGATTGTTTTCGAGGGATTTGGAGCTGCCGGAAAAGGCGTTCAGATCGGCAAACTGATTTCATCGCTGGATCCAAGAGGATTCCATGTACATGCGATTGACGGTGAATCAAAAGATGAGAAGCTTCGTCCGTTTTTATGGCGTTTCTGGACAAAGACTCCGGAAAAAGGAAGAATTGCCATATTTGACCGCAGTTGGTATCGCAGAGTACTGGTAGACCGTTTTGACGGAGTGACAACGGCAAAAGAACTGGAATATGCCTATGAGGAAATCAATTCTTTTGAACGGCAGTTGACGGACGGCGGTTATGTCATAATCAAATTGTTCCTTGCTATTGACAAAAAGGAGCAGAAAAAGCGTTTTAAGAAACTGATGGAGTCCAAATCCAGTGCATGGCGCGTAAGTGAAGGGGATTTGAAACGTAATCGTGAATACGATGCCTATAAGGCAATGAATGATGAAATGCTGCAGAAGACAGATTCGGATTATGCACCCTGGACGATTATCGAGGCTACGGATCGTGAGTTTGCCACGGTTAAGATTTACTCAGCAGTGATAAAGGCATTGTCTGATAAAATTGAATCCGTGAAAAAGGAAAAAGAGCGGAAGCAGAAAGAAAAGACTGCTCAAAAAGCAGAAAGTACAAAGCCGTCAGAAAATGAAGATACTGTTTTGCGTACGTCAAGTCTGAACAGTGTTGACCTTTCTCTCAGCTATACGAAGGAAGAATATAAAGAAAAACTGGAAAAACTTCAGAACCGGATTCAGGAACTGCATGGTGAACTGTATCAGAGAAGAATTCCTGTGATCCTTGGATTTGAAGGATGGGATGCCGGCGGCAAAGGCGGAGCCATCAAGCGTCTGACGGAAAAGATGGATCCCCGCGGTTATCAGGTAAATCCTACAGCTGCACCCAATGATATTGAAAGGTCGCATCATTATCTGTGGAGATTCTGGAATACTGTACCTAAAAAAGGTCATATCGCCATCTTTGACCGTACCTGGTACGGAAGAGTCATGGTGGAACGTATTGAAGGTTTCTGTTCAAAAGAAGAATGGATGCGTGCCTATAAAGAAATGAATGATATGGAGGCTAACTGGGTTCATTCCGGTGCCATTGTTATGAAGTTCTGGCTGCAGATCGATAAGGATGAGCAGGAAAGACGTTTTAAAGAGCGAATGGAAAATCCTGAAAAACAGTGGAAAATCACGGATGAGGACTGGAGAAACCGAGAAAAGTGGGATCAGTATGAACAGGCTGTTGACGATATGCTTGTTAAGACTTCAACGACTTATGCTCCATGGATCATTGTGGAAGGCAATAATAAATATTATGCCAGAATCAAAGTGCTTCAGTCAGTAGTGGATGCGATTGAGAAGCGTCTGAAAGATGAGGAAGAGTAAAGGTAGAGTTTGTCAATGCTGAAATGGTATAAAAAGCTATATATCGGGGATAATGCTAGAAAGAAGGCAAAGGCCACTGTAAGAAAACTGAATCAGGGAAGGCTGGTCCTGTCATTTTATGTTATCACGTTGGCATCGAATGAAAAAAATCTGCTGGATTTTTTCCCTGCAAGTCAGCTGAAGCAGAAAGCATTCCGCAGCATCTGCCCCATGATTGTGGGGCTGGCGGAAGGATATGAAGAAGCAATGCAGCTTGTGCAGAAAATTATAGAAGAAACGTATAAGAGCCAGGGGAATACAGATGTGCGGATATATCTGAAGAAACGGCTGGAAGAAGAATATGATGATGGAGCAGGTGAAAGATGATACTACATATGATTTTAACAGTACTGAAAGTAATCGGAATCTTTCTTCTGGCTGTATTGGGTCTGGTGCTGTTTTTTCTATTATCTGCATTGTTTGTTCCGGTCTGTTATCGGATGTGGGGGAAACGGACAGCGACTGTATTAGAAGGGAAAGCATCGGTATCGTGGCTGTTCGGGCTGATCCGTCTGTCAGTGGGATATGTTGACAGCCAGTCGAAGCTGGAGTTATATTTGTTTGGAATTCCGTTATTGGCGCTGAAAGACCGAATCAATCGGTGGAGAAAAAAGCGCAGGAAACCTGGAAAAAGGATGAGGCAGGGAAAATCATCGGACACGAAGCCGGCAGATCAGATGCGTAAAGATAATCAGGCAGTTCAGGTGAAAGAGCCTGCAGAAAAGCCGGTACAGGATCAGGTGGATTCCGACTCCACAGAGCAGGAGCCAGATACGGCGGCAGTGATTTTTCAGAAGATAAAAGAAATTTTATTGAAAATATGGCGGTTTCCGGGAAGAGTTCTGGAACGAATTCGTAAATCACGGTTAACATTCCGGCAGTTTTGTGATAAAATAAAAAAA
>JALERM010000171.1 GCA_022764165.1 Eubacterium sp.
TGATCCCGAGCATGGATCTAACGCTAAATCCGCTGGTGTAATTTCAAGTTTCTGTATTTTTTTAATTAGCAAATCAAAAGTGGTAATTAACCCTCGATTCCAGTTTTCGTAATCCTCATCTTCTGGATTTAAAAATTGCTGTTCATATAATAGCCTAACGATATCATCTGGCAATATCTCATCGTTGAGTACCAAGTATTTATTTATTAACTCATCAAACTGACTATTTTCCTGTAATTCATTTACTATAAAAGAGACCAATGATTCATAGATTTCATCTTTGTTCAAGTATTCTTCTTCTGACGCAATTATATCTGAATTTATGTTTCCAACACCAATTTGGTCATACAAATAGTCTTTCATTGATAATTCGCCTTTTTCCCATTTTTCAACTAATTCTTCATTATTGTTCTTGTTATTTATAATGTTCAAATTATCAATGATAAAACTCTGGTATTCTTGATTTTCAATTCCCAATTCATTATATTTCGTTGACAATTCTCTTAAATCTTTTTCAATACCTTGAACCACTTCACTTTTCTTTTTCAGAAAAATTTGAAAAAACTTTC
This sequence comes from Eubacterium sp., assembly GCA_022764165.1. Classification (GTDB taxonomy): domain Bacteria; phylum Bacillota; class Clostridia; order Lachnospirales; family Lachnospiraceae; genus Oliverpabstia. Next base: position 570 of record JALERM010000171.1, read on the forward strand.
TCTCTAATTCCGAAGCATCCTCTTCTCTTAATTGTTCTAAATCAATAACGCCATTGTTTAAAAGTGCAATATACACATCATATATTGGAATTTTTATTTCAGTAGTATCATCTACCCCTTTTTTATCAAAAGTTTTTGTGTTAATCAGATGTTGCACTAATATATCGGCTATCTTCCTTTCTAATGCTTCATATGTTTTTTTCTGTAATTCAACATCTATGCTTAAATATACGTCTTTTCCTGCTCTCGGTTGCTGTATTACTCCAAGATCTTGTGTAGTTCTCCCTGTATTATCTACATATACTTCCTTTTTCCCATCTCTTCCTTGAAGAACTTGATCTAAATATTGCTCCATTCCAGATTTACCCACTATGGAATTAATGGTTAATTTACTATCATCCCTTTCTTTTAACTCCTCGGATGATATAGTGCCTGTGTATCCTAATATAGAGGAACACGCTTCTCCTCCTTCATACACTCGTATTGTATCCTGTTTAATATCAACTCCTGAAATATCATATTGATTTTCCATAATGGCAGCAACAGTTTCATCTGATACATCTTTTACCACTGTTACTGAAAGATATTTTTGATATGCCTGTAAAGATAATGCGTAGCGTATATTTAAAATATCAAGTAGATCACTTTTTTCAAACTGTTGCGGTAATCCATAATCTTTTTTTTCTTTATCTGTATACTTCTTCTCTCCTTGCGCAAAAACACAGAACTTATCTGATAAATAAGAGACTATTTCATCTGCTGTAGAATTTCGTTCCTTAGCTTCCATATCGTCGATGTTCGCTTTTCCATATACATCTGCTTTAAATCTTTGAAGCCAAAAATCATCTACAGAAAATTGGAAATTACCGTTTGGATCTATTATAATTTTTAGACTAGTTTCTATGCTATCTCCTTTACTTTTTATAATACGAATCATCTGATAAATTTTTGAATTCAAATTCAACTGTCGCTCTCGATCTGAATTATAAGTTTCTTGATCTTCGAATGTAACCGAATTAGCTAACTTATTTGTAGCAAGTGGTTTGCCATTACGATCATAAATATTTCCTCTTGCTCCAGATAGTACAATTTCTCTTTTCGTTTGTAAAATAAAATTATTTTCGTATTCTTGTCCTTTCACAATCTGTAATTGAAACAACCGTACTATTAAAATCGAGAACATTATAAAAAAAACAATTAATAGGACTAAACTTCTTGGTATTTTTAATTTCTTCATAATTTATTTTCTGAATTTCCAAAGAATAATCTCTGAAGTACTCCTTTTTAATATTTCCTCCCTGCATTTGTATGATTATAAATTTAAAAAATCATTGCGATTGTAGTTGATTATATAAATAAAAAGCATCATTTACATGAAATGGTTCTGTATTATGATTTCCTTCTGCATTTACTGTTATAGCAATATATTTTCGACCATTAACAATCGCTTCTGAGGCTAAACAAAGCCCTGCCTCATCTGTATAACCTGTTTTTCCTCCCACAATTTCACCCTCATCCAACTCCCATTGATCTCGTAGTTTAAACATACTACTATAAAAAGTAAAACCACTTAAATGCTGGTCTGTCGGCGCAACAAAATAACTTTTTGACTGAAATATATCATTAAAAGTTTGATTTTTTAATGCATACTGTAAAAGAATTCCTATATCTTTCACTGTAGTATAGTGAGATTCATTATGTAATCCTGTTGCATTCATAAAATGTGTATTATTCATTCCTAAATCTTTAGCTTTCTCATTCATTAGTTCTACAAATGCTTGTTCTGAACCAGCAACATACTCCGCTAAAGCAATTGAACACTCTCCCCCTGAAGGCAAAATGTTTCCATACAATATGTCAATTATTTTTGCATTTTCACCAGGTAGAAAGCCCGCCATTGACGCATTTTGGGCATATAGTTCATCAAATATTTCTGGCTCTAATGTAATAGTTGCTTCCAAATTGTTTATATTTTCAATTGCTAGAATACATGTCATTATTTTCGTTAATGATGCTGGAAATATTTTTTCATCCTGTTGAAATTGAAATATAACTTTACTGTCATCGAGACTGATTACAATTCCAGCACTACTATGTAGCTGATCTAAATCCAGTTTCCGCTGTTGTGTCTGAATAACTAATGGTTTTACTGTTTCTTCAGATTTTTCTTCTATTTTCTCCCTCTCTTGCGGATTGAAAATTTTTAATAAGACTAACAAACTGATAAGTATTATAAAAAGCAAACTTTCTATTATCCAAACTATCTTTCTATTTTTCTTTTTTACTTTTTTTCTTCTCTTACTCATATATACCTTAATCTTCTTTCTATAACCTGATAACTAAATATTCGTTTACAAAAACCACGCGTGTAAGACTTATAGCTAATAAATCTTTTTTATTTTTACAGGTGTCATATTTAGAAGTATATATATAACACCACGAATCTTACACGCGTAAGACATTTATAATATTACATACGTAAGATTGGAATGTCAATATATTTTTTTCTATTTCATATTCTACGTGATCATGTTATTTGACCTTTTGCAAATTACCTGCATTGATTTTAATTCATCAAATATACCTTAACTTTAAACGAAACATGTCTATAATATTTGAGGGCAGAATCGCAAAAATACGAATCTGCCCTCAAATATTATAGTGCAATGCTTAGATATATAATTTAACTTGTTGAAATTCTTTTTCAATACTCTTCGTATACTGGAATATCTAATTCAATTTTCTGTACTTTATTAGACAAATATTGACAAGTTCCATCGCCATACGGTTTAATGACAATTTCATTTTTAAAAGCACAATCAGTATTCCTATCTGGCCATACAGCATCAACATATAGCGTGAGTGTTCCATCACTATTATCCAAATAATCTACTACTTCACCAAAAGGGGATGTTCCTCGATAAAAAAAGGTTCCACTATCATAGGTATTACTTTCCATATCATATCCACAATGCTTTCGCAATTCTTCTATTGTAACAGGTAAACAAGCTATCATAACATTTTCATATATTTCTGCTGAAATTCTCCCTGAATCTTTCTTTAATTGTTCACCTGTATGTACCTGATATAAATCCTCAAACAATCTAGGTAATAATATCGTTTCTACATTACTTTCGTCCCAATTTTGAGTAAGAAAATTATAGTTCAAATAGTTAAATACAGAAACATATTGATCAGTTAATATTCGCAATGTGTCCGATAACGGTTTTACACGATAATATTCTTTTAGTGCTGCATGTGCAACAATATACTCATATGAATAGATTAGATATCCTTTTGATGTGTATTTTATTTCAGCAATATTGTTCGCTGTTCCGTTTGATATTTCAGCTTGTTCTCCTTTTTCCCAAGTAAGAGTCATTGTAAAAGTTTGCAACACTTTATTTCGATATATAAAAGTTTCAGAACAAAAAGAACCATCATTATTTACCTCATATATTGTAACATCTGTTTCTCTATCCTCTAAATAATCCAGATAAAATTCTTCCACTTTTTCATAATTTTCCATATTCATATTTTCAGCCACACATACCAAACCATTTTCGCCAAAACGCTTTTTTATCTTTTTTACTTCCTCTCTTGAAATACTCTGATATCCTGTTGTTTGATCAATAATTGGATGATAAATATCCTTACATTGAGTTACTATTTTTAATAATTGATTTCGAAGTTCTTGCTTCTCTTTTTCTGTTAAAATACATTTCGTTTCTTCTCTAATAAATGGATTTTGGATATTCTGTTCTTCTTTTTCTTCTAACTGTTGATATACTTTCCAATTGTCTTCATTACCTTTTTTTTCTTGTATCTTTTCTTTGCAACTGGTCAAAGCATATAATATAATCAATATTGTGAGAAGTATAATCATTATCTTCCACTTTTTCTGCATTTTTTCTTTCTCCTTAATATTACATTTGTAAGACAAAATATAATATTATATGTATATAACTATAAAGTCAAGATTATTAGTATAAATTCAAAATTTAGATATTCTGAATACAAAAATTTAAAGTTCTATATATTTTAAGTAAAAATCTATAGTCAATTTATACGCCTTTTAATTTCCCTGTCTACAATTTTTTAATCACTAAATTTTTCCTTATGACACAAATAATTGCGTAAAGGAAAAGATATCAGTCAAAACAATCTCCATTTAAAGATTTTTAAAAAAAATTTATAAAAACACTACTTTAACAACAGACTTGTGAAATATTATACTCCACAAGTCTGCCTGTTTCCTTTTATTATGTTTATTAAGTGCCTGTATAAAATAGCACTTCTTATTCTCTTTATGCTTTTCTATGGTTTCGGTCTTTCCTATTAGGCCGGAAAGAAAATACCGGACGTTTCATCGTTTCAAAATCTGCCCTGCAAGCCTTTCAAATCCTGCAGCGTTTAAACATACGTCTGGCAGGGTGATAAGCCGACACAGGCGGTCCTGGGGGCTTACGTTGCGTTCAAAAAGTCTTGCTCCCCCTCCCAGAAATACAGCCGGAACTGCCTGCAGATCGAAACCGGCCTCCATGATGGCAGACACGATCCGCTTCACATACTGTCTCCCATAAGTAAGTATAATGTTCTTTGCCTCTTCAGAGATGCTGCAGCTCTTTCCATTCAGAACACGTTCCACCTGTACTTCTGTGATCGACAAACCAGTATCTCTGCGGACTTGTTCCAAAATCTCGTCTTGACAACGGATGACTCCCATTTCCAGACTCCTGCAGGTTGCTGCATTTGGAACACCATTATCCAGTCGCATAATGTCAATAGTCCAACCGCCAATGTCTACCAAAAGAACAGAAGGTTCATCCCGAATGATCTCCGGGTGCATTGCTACGACAGAATAGCCCTGTGGAAACAGTCTGACATCCAAAACCCGGATTTCATAGATTTCCCCTTCGTATTCAAACACTACCGGATTTTTTCTTTCCAGCAGGTAATCCCGAAAATTTTTCTTTTCCCGTCCGAAACTGGTAAGCGGGAGGCCAGCGGCCAGCACCACCTCCGCTTTCCGGGGAGCCTTCCGGAATCGGATTTCCTGTGCGATAGCTGCAAGTGTCAATAAATAGTACTGCTCATTCTCGGTCTTGGTACGCAAAAGCGGCTGTCTCCCTGTACCGCACACATAATATTTCCCTTCTATCTTCAACACTCCACGATTGGTATAGGGTTCATGTTCATATCTTACAATCCCTGATGGGAAACAAATATGCGCTGTTTTCATGACAGAATAGCCATGATCTACTCCAATAATCATGCAATTCCTCCTTTTTGCAGACAAAAACACCGCCCCCGAAAGGACGGCATTTCTTCATTACTCTTCTTATTCTTTTATCATTGCTAAAATATCTTCCATGCCATATTGATAAGCTAACTCCCCGTATCTCAGCCACTCGGCATTGAGAGCAGAGAGATAATTATCAATGACTATAATGATTTCTTCTGAAAGCCCCATACTACGCAGTTCTTGTTCATATTGAAACACTTCATCCCTTTCTTTTTGATATTTTGGATCAAAGCGGAACTCCTTTTCTGCTTCTTCCAATCGGAACTGCCTCATACATTCCAAAATTTCCTTTTTTCTTTGTTCCGGTTCCCTTTCCTTCGTTTCTGAGATCTCTTTTAATAACTTTTGGTAATGGAACATATCTGCTTGTCCAAAGTAATAATAGTATGCCCGTTCCAGCATTTCCCGGTTAGATGACAGCTCGCTGTAGGTTTTAAATACCTGGTATTCCTCATCATTTAAAGTTACCCCGTTATTTCCATCAATCAGTTGTATGATAGCTGGATACTTTTCACACAGTTCTTTCATTTGCCTGGAATAGTCTTGATAATCTCTATTATATCTTTTCAAATAGAACACTACCCGATTATCCACCATAGACTCTAAAGTCCCTGCCCATGCTTCTTCCGGTGACAGTTTCATAGGCACATCCTCCTTTCCAGCACAACAGGATACCATATTTGTGCCAGAAAGCTATTCACAATACTACACAAAGAATCTGCTCTCTTTTGTAGCAACTATCCAGCTTATTTACATTCTGATTTTTCAAAAGTACCCTCCCTTTCCTGCATTTGTTTTACCATCCAATATCGGATTCCAAACACATACTCGCAAAAATCGTCCAGCTGTTTTAACGTATATTGATCCAATGATATACGTTTCATCTTCTCCCATACTTCATATCGGTATCTGGGTAGGTCAGAAATATAGGTACAGCCAATACAATTTTTCATTCTTTCAAACAAATCCTGTTCTCTCTTTTCTATCAGCAGACTATCCCCCTTTCTCCAAAAGAAAAACAGCCTGTCCAAGCTCATGTTCATTTTAGGCTGCTTCACATCATCTCATTTTCTTTGTCAATATCATATAAATCATCAATACAGATTTTCGTATTGACGATCTGTATCACTCTGGCGGATGTATCGATTCGGGACACCATCCCTTTTTTCTGCAGATATTCTCCTTTGAAGAAAAACACTGCCGTGACTACATCATTTTTCTTAATCTGTCGAAGTTTCCGATCCAGCTCTTCCTGGTACTCTTCCGGCAGTTCTATTTTGGGTACTACGATTTTCTCTTTTTTTCGAAGCGCTTCTGGATAACCTTTTAAAGCAGCAAATGGCATAAATTGTTTTGCTCGGTCTTCTCGGTTCATACGTCCTCTATGTTCCACTTTTATGCCCTCCTATCTGACGGTTCCGTTCCATCGTAGTGGCTCCTGTCTGCAGGTCCATCCCTCTCAAGATAGCGTTTTTCCCGAACTTTTCTTTAATATCCAAGATAGCCTCCTGCATCCGATGTTCCCGTTCTAATTCCGCCGGATCTGTGAACAGGTCATACTGCTGATACTGCTCATCTACCACCTGGTTAAAGGTTACAGTCATTCGCCGGACGGAAGTATACGGATCTACAATCTGACAATATAATTTTTCCGTAGCCGCAATAATTTGTCTGGCTGAACTGGTACTATTCCGTAACCCTATGGTCCCGTGTGCAGGTTTCTTCTCCAGCCGGTTACTGTATCCTACATGCAGGGTGATGGAATCTGTGACCAATCCTTTCTCCACCAATTCCAGACAAAGAAGGTCAGCCATCTCTTTCACCACAAGTTTCCCTTTTTCAAAGGTATAATCGCACTCCAATACCTGCCCGCTGGAAAGGGAATTGGTCTTTGGTCTGTAAGATTTGATATCCTGCATGGTAGTGCTTTCCCTGCCCCAGGCGTGATCGATCAGTAATTCCGCATCTACCCCAAACATCCGGTAAAGCATGTCTTCATCTGCATGGGCAATCTCTCCTATTGTCCGGATACCTGACTGCTCCAGCCGGTTAGCAATCCCTTTTCCCATTCTCCAAAAATCTGTCAGTGGCTTATGATTCCACAAAGTCTTGCAATAGGATTCTTCATCCAGTATCCCAATATGATCCTCTACATGCTTTGCTGTGATATCCAATGCAACTTTGGCCAGATACAGATTTGTTCCAATCCCGGCAGTCGCAGTAATCCCGGTATGTTCAAGAATATCTTCCATGATCCTTACACTCAGTTCTTTTGCAGACATCTGATACATTGCCAGATAATCCGTTACATCCATAAACACTTCATCGATACTGTAAACATGTATGTCTTCTTTGGAAATGTATTTCAGATAAATCGCATAAATCTCTGCCGAATAATCAATATAAAGCTGCATCCTTGGTGGAGCCATGATATATTCAATCCCTTTGGGTATTTCAAAAACCCGACATCGACCTGGAACGCCCAGTTTTTTCATTGCCGGGGAAACCGCAAGACAGATAGTTTTATCTGACCTTTCTGGATCTGCTACTACAAGATTCGTAGTCATGGGATCTAATCCTCTTTCCCGGCATTCCACAGATGCATAAAAGGATTTCAGATCAATACAGACATAGGTTCTATCCTTTTGCATGTTCCCACCTCCTCCAGATTAGTATCCGCATTTCTCAGTTATTTTCATTCAGAACCGGATAAAATAATCCCTAAAAGAAATGTTACATTCGTCCATTGCTGCTACAAAATGAAACTGTTTTAATATACTTCTTCTTGCAGTTGCATATTCCTGTGCTTTCATCAAAACTGCCTGTACTTCAAAATCCTCATAGATATGCTCTAAGATCAGAGTAAGCAATTCATTAAGCATCTTTTCATTTTCATATTCCGGTAATAGATCGATTCTCAAAATCCCAATCTTAGAACCATCTGCAGAATATTTATAAGACGGACAGATCTCTACCATTCCAGCAATTTCTTTTTGTTTCTGATCTACAATGGTAAAACGTACAAAATCCCTCACTTGGTATCTGCTTTCCCAAAACTTCATACATTCTAAAAATTTCTCATAGTCTGTATAATAAAAATCATCTCCACAGCAGTCACCGTTAAAATATCGGGCAGCCTGGGGATTACTGTAACACCGAAATAATTCATGTGCATCTTTCATTTCCATCTTTCTTATCTCAAAACGATCAGACTGGTAAATCGGACAGTTTTGAAAAACATCTTTTTTCATTTGAATTCCCCTTTCTGTTCTTATTAGTTTAACAGAACGTATGTTCTTTTTCAACATGAATTTATTGTATCCTTTTTCCATATCTATGGAAAAAAGACCGGCCTTACTTAACCGGTCTTTCATCACGTTGGCTAACTATTTAGTTTTCGTAGTCTTCCACCAAATTAGGGTAAGATTGTTTTATGTCTTGTAATTCGGTATCGGACACTTTCTTCATCTATTTTCACCTGGTAATTACTAATTTTTCATTAGCCAGGTTATTGATGATTTCTGCTTCCGTAAGTGTTGCCTTTTTTTCATTATAGGCATACACTCTATTACAATTCATTTCTATGTCACCATCAGAATTCAAAGACATATCATCCGAAAAATGTACAATGCGCAAAAAATTTGCTATTGGAAGCTCAACATTTAATACTTCTATTTTTTGATAATGATACATCAAAGCAATATATTTTTGTTTAATCAAATCTTCAATGGAACCTTGTTCAATTTGAATTTGATCTGACTTAATTGTTATTTTGCCACCACTAGTTTTAACTACTCCCTTTTCAAGCAAATCACAAATTTCAAAAACATTAGTAATATCTTCCTCATCTATTGTTTCAGGAATATTAAATCGTACATTAAAATCATTTTCTAACTTTCTCAACTTTTTATAAAACTTTCTCGTTTCTTTCAAGCATTTTTCTGTTTCCTTATCATTCGGCAGCGAACCTTTCATAACAATTCTATCTTTTTCTATATCTCTGCCAACAACTTCTTCTGAACTATATATTTTTTCTAGTAAATTATATAATTCTATCGTTCCAGATACCCTACCTGGGATTCTTTGATTTATTTGAATGCGCGTTACAATTCTTAAAGGATCAGTACTTGAAATCTCAATTTCAAAGTTAGTAATTAATTGTCCATCACTAAATTCATCCAGCATATGCGCCACAATGGAGTCCCCTTTATTTTCTCTTTCAATTTTATATTTCTTATTTGGAACCAGCACATCTCCTTCTTCATTTTCTAATTGTAATTTTATATAATCAAATTGCGGCTTAATTAGGACTCGCATACTTTGGAAATTAAATTTGTTTAATTCTACCTCTCTTACATATACAAGTGGAAGATTTATACTAAAGTCTTTATAATTTTCATCCTTATACTCTTTTATTATTTTCCCATTATGATTTTCGATTCGCATATGATAAACTTCGAATTCCGCTTGTTTTCCGGTAAACCTTAGATAAGAAATAAATTCCTCAAAGCTGTCAAAATTGAATTCGTGAATATTTCGCACTAGCGACACCACCGGCACGCTTTTGAGCTCCACCTATACGAGCAATAGCTCCACTAAAAAGGCAGTTCACATCATAGCTCCACTTTTGATGAATCCTTTTGTAAAATTATGTCCGAGGATTACCTCAAATTTTACAGAAGGGAGGCCTATCATTATGGCCAATAAGATTAATGCCAAGCTCATTCTGGAGCTTAAAGCATCCGGGCTGTCTAGAAATCAGATAGCCGCAACCAGACATATGTCAAAACATTCCGTAAGTGATGTGATAAACATCGCAAGGGAAAAAGACATCACCTACGAAAAGGTCAATCACCTTTCGGAAGATGAAGTCTACCGCATGATATTTCCTGATAAATTTGCGGTAGAAAATCTCTATGAGCAGCCTGACTACGAGTATGTACATCAGGAACTGAAACGTGTCGGAGTTACACTGAAGCTTCTCTGGCAGGAGTATCAGGATAAATGTAAAACCTCCGGTCTGATTTCAATGGGATACACGAAATTCTGTAATGGTTATGCTGATTACACAATCGTAAATAAGCTCACAAATCATCTTGAAAATAAGCCTGGGGTAAAAGCAGAGGTTGACTGGTCAGGTCCAACCATGAGCTACATAGATACCTCCACCGGCGAAGTGATTATGGTATACCTCTTTGTCGGCACGCTTCCTTACAGTCAGTACTCCTATGTAGAACCGACACTGGATATGAAGATGGATTCCTTTATCCGGGCTCATATCCATATGTATGAATTCTTTGGAGGAGTTCCTACAAGGCTTATTTGCGATAATCTTAGGACTGGTGTGGTATCGCATCCAAAAGAAGGCGAAATCGTGCTCACACAGGATTATGAAGCGCTTGGAGAGCACTATACAACCGCCATCATGCCGGCCGGTGTACGAAAGCCCAAGCAGAAAGCATCTGTAGAAGGAACAGTCGGTAAGATTGCAACTGCCATTATTGCAAAGCTCCGCAACGAAGTGTTTTATTCTTTTTCGGATTTGAAAGCTGCTGTCAGCAAAAAACTGTATGAATTCAACCATGATGATTTTCAAAAACGTGAAGGCTCACGGTATGAAGCTTATCTGGATGAAAAGGAATTCATGCATCCGTTACCGGCTATTCCTTACGAAATAGCCACATGGGTTTACGGGCGCAGCGTAAACATCGATTACCATGTGGTTTTTGAGTATAACCGCTACTCCTGTCCCTATCAGTATGCTAAGAAGAAAGTGGATCTGCGTGTGACGGACACCAAAGTAGAAATTTACAGTGGTTCAAACCGCATTGCCACACACAACCGTTTTGCAGCCGGCAGGAAGAACCAGTACTCGACGCACCCAGAGGATATGCCTGAAAAGTTTAAATTTACTCCATGGAACGAGGAACGTATTCAGAAATGGGCATCTTCCATCGGTACATATACCGGCGAAGTTGTTGAGAGGATTTTTCAAACTGTTGTCATTAAAGAACAGGGCTTTAACCCTGCCCTGGCGGTACTGCGTTTAAGCAATAAATACTCTGAAGCACGCCTGGAAGCTGCCTGTGAGTTTGCCATTACCAGCGGAATAAGAAAGCCCCGTTACCATCATCTTAATTCCATTCTGGCTGCCAATCAAGACCAGATATATCTGGAAAGCAGAAAAATGAAAAAGAATACTGGAGCCCCTATGGGGTATCTTAGAGGCAGTAGCTATTATGCTGGAGGTGGCGGCAATGATTAATGACGAAACCAAACGCAAACTCCGTGAGTTAAATATGTCCGAAATTATAACTGGTCTGGAAATACAGCAGTCAGAGCCGGACACCCTTGCATGGTCTTTCGATGACCGCATTCAACGACTTGTTGATTATGTCTATCAGGAGAAATACAACAGCAGAATCCAGCGGCTGATCAAGTCAGCTAAGCTGCGATTTCCACAGGCGGATATGCATGGTATTTACTATGATGGACGAGGACTCAACAAATCACTTGTAAAAGACCTGTTCCGGTGCCAATACATCGGCTGTCATCAGAGTATTGTTCTTCAGGGACCTACCGGTTCAGGGAAAACATACCTTGCGTGTGCACTGGCAAAGCAGGCCTGCCTTGGACAAATCAAAGCCAGATATATACGTCTGCCAGATCTGCTTATGGAGTACGGAGATGCGTCCGTCATTCATGGAAAACAGAAGCGTCTGCTTGCAAGTTACAGCAAAATCCCGCTTCTTGTTATAGATGAGTGGCTGGTATCGGATATGTCCGACAGTGAATTGTATTTTCTCTTCGAGCTGTTTGAGCGCCGGTCTGATACCACCTCAACGATTTTCTGTACCCAGTACCGTCAGGAAGATTGGGTAACACGTCTGAATGAAAGTGTACAGGCAGAAGCTATCGTTGACCGCTATGCTCATACTTCCTTCTGGATTGAAATGGGCTCAATGAACATGCGTGAATACTGCGCAAAACACAAAATATAAGTGATATCAAGTGGAGCTGAAAGGCGAACCGATGGTTCGCAACTAAAAATCAGTGGAGCTAAGCAAAGCTTAGCTCCGGTGCTCCTGATGCGAAATAATCAATTCGCTTAGTTTAACTTTTATTTTTGTCGAAATACAAAAATAGTCTTCTTGGGTTTTTGCTGCAAGTTTAATGCTATAATTTCCATCCTGTATTAATTCTATATCTTCTTCTGAAAGTGTTCCTGTATTTATTATTCTATTTCCTTTTTCTTGAGAAAGTAATATCTGCTGAACTCCATCCTTAATTTCATGCACATCCCTAGAAAGATTTTCTTTATCTTCGATTATCCTTTCCATATTATTTTGAAGCTTTATGATTTGGTACCTGTTTTCGTGGATTTCTTTAATGACACAATTTTTAAGTTTTATATTTTCAGGATCTCTTAATTCATTAAAGCTTTCAAAAGCTTTCTTGCTAATCTGAATTAAAATTCTTTTTATACTTTCCCTGTTATAAATACTTATTTTAAAACTTTTCATTATATCATTTACAAATTCTTCGTCTGTTAATTTATCATCCGAAGCTAGGTTATAACATCTCTCCAATAATTTTTCGATGTTTTTATCTTGGCTCAAAATATCCCATAATTCATCATATATAATTTCGTTTCCATAATCTTCCAATAATTCTTCTTCTAATTTTTTTTGATAGTTCTTAATAAATAATTCCGTTCTCTTTGTTTCTATATGCCCTTTCACCTTTTCTTCAATTGAAGAGCCTACAAGTTCACTTATTTTAGCAATTATTCGTTTTGCCAATTTTGCGCTTATAATGGTTGTACCCATAGTATTCTCCTAAAATATTCCTTATAAATTTAGATTGCAGAATAATTTTACCACATTTTAAAACACCAAAACTATTTTTTTATCTTTTTGAGAGCTATTCTACAACTTCATATCCATCCCATTGATTTATGATATCTCTCAAAATATCATCCATCTTTTCTCTGCTCTTTCTGGTTTCTTTAGCCATCACCTTATTACTGATTTTCCTATAGTACGACACACTATCTGTATTCTTATGTCCTAACAACTCATCGATTGTTTCATCTGGTATATGTAATTCTGTAAGCTTAACTCCATAGCAGTGTCTAAAAATATGTGTCTTAGGTGTAAATGGTCTTCCTTTATCATCTCTTAAGTCCAGTTCTCGAATTGCTTTTTGTAAATGATAAGTCATTGTTGTATATGCCATGGGTTTTTCTGGATTTTTCTTGCTTACAAAGACATAATCTTCTACACCGTATTTCTTCTTCGTATATTCAATTGATGCTTGTACAAGACTTTGAATTTCTTTTGTGATTGGTTTTGAATAAGTTCTGCCTTTTGTACTGTCAATCCGAATCCAGTAAATCCCCTTCTTTTTTGATATGCAATCCTGTTGTAATGTTAATATTTCAGAAATTCTAGTTCCTAAAAGTGTATGTAATAGAAACGCTCTTCCCACCTGTTTTTCCATATAAGGGACTGCCTTCATCCAAGCTTCTTGTTCTCTTATCGAATATGTCTGAAAACTAATTTTCGGACTGCTTGGTATATCTGTATTAAGCATTAGACTAGTAAACTGCTTATCTTCATAAATTTTTGAGAACTCTTCAAATGCTGCTTTTAAACCTTTCAATTCTTCAGTAAGATTTTTTTGCTTTTTACTCTCTGTTTTTCTATATATAAGATACTCTTCTATGATATCTCTATCTAACTGATATATTGTTTGAACATCAGGATAAAATTCAAATAGATATAATGAAAATTTTGTCATTGCCCAAACCCGTTGTTGTACAGTAGATAATGACAGGTATCTGATCCAGAGAAGGACTGCTCTCTTCATGGCACAATGTATTTGTAATTGAGTAATTTTAGAAAAATTAACGATAAAATTCTTTGGTATCTTTTCACTCTGATAAGGCAACTCAAGTTTTCGAATGTCCCACCTGGCTTTCTCAATCTCTACGCGCATATCATGTTTGAAGCTATATCTGATGATATCTTTAAAATTTTCCAGCACTATATTGCAATCCACCAAGTCTTTATATCCTTTTCTTCGATACTTATAATTCAATTTACTTATTTGTGTTTCTGTACACCAGTTTTTAAAATCATGAAGTAATTCCGTATAAGGATAGTCTGCCAATGCATTAATCATAGGCTTATGTGAAAAACAAAATTCCCCGAAAAATTCAATCATGATTTTTTTACGTTCCATTTCCTGTATAGACATATTTCTGTCTCGGAAATAAATGTAATTAATGATTTCCTGTCTTAATGACTCATATTGAAATGAGGAGAGATCATAAAAGCTATCATTCTGAAAGTTCTTCTCTTGTCCTGGATATATTTCCGAAAAAAATAGTTTGCTTTTCATTCCTTATTCTCCGCATATTGGATAATCTGTGTTTCATAACACACAATACCGTATTACACGGAGAATATCTATTCATCAAACTTACCAATTACCCGCCTTCAAAACTGGCAGATATATTATTTCTCTAATACTATTTTTCTTGTATACAAAAATCTAAAATAAGAATATAGATTCCAAATATTTGCTTTTAAAGGGAAATCTTTTCTATATTTGAATTTTGTAGCAAACGGAATCTTATGAGCATCACACCATCCAGCTATTTCTTTCATATTCGTAGCTGCCCCCGACTCTATCCTTTTTACCAAACATTGTTTATTTATCTCGTCCTTCCCTCTCTGAAAAGCCAAATAAAAACATACATTATAGTATTTTACTCAAACTTCCCACACCATTTGGTGTGATGAACCCTGAAAAATCAATACTTTAACACATAAAATAAGGCATAAATCACTTGCATGTGGTATAATTGAGTTACGAAATACAATCACACAGCAAGGAGATTTATGCCATGTC
>JALERM010000188.1 GCA_022764165.1 Eubacterium sp.
AGGTCAAGTTCTGTGTGCATTGTCTTGGATTCTTCAACTGTAATAACGCCATCTTTGGAAACTTTTTCCATAGCGTCTGCTACTAACTGTCCAACTGTCTCATCGCTTGCAGAAATAGATGCAACGTTTGCGATCTGTTTCTTGCCGCTGATTGTCTGGCTCATATTTTTGATTGCTTCTACTGCTGTATCAGTAGCTTTCTTCATACCTTTTCTCAGGATAATCGGGTTAGCGCCTGCTGCCAGGTTTCTCATTCCTTCATGAACCATAGCCTGTGCAAGAACTGTAGCTGTTGTTGTACCATCTCCTGCTACATCGTTTGTCTTGGAAGCAACTTCTTTGATCAGCTGGGCTCCCATGTTTTCAAATCCATCTTCCAGTTCGATTTCTTTTGCGATTGTAACACCGTCGTTTGTGATAAGCGGAGCACCGTATGGTTTGTCAAGAACTACGTTTCTTCCTTTCGGTCCTAATGTTACTCTTACTGTATCAGCTAATTTATTTACACCAGCTTCAAGAGCTGCTCTGGCTTCTGCGCCGAATTTAATTTCTTTTGCCATGATAATATGACCTCCTGTTTAAACTCTGATTATTTAACAATTGCAAGAATATCATTCTGTTTTACAATGATATACTCTGTTCCATCCATTTTTACTTCTGTTCCTGAATATTTGGAGTAGATAACCTTATCACCTACAGCTACTTCCATTTTCACTTCTTTGCCATCAACAACTCCGCCAGGTCCTACAGCTACTACTTCTGCCTGCTGTGGTTTCTCCTGTGCCTGTCCTGGAAGAACGATTCCGGATTTTGTTGTTTCTTCTGCTTCAACCTGTTTTAATACAACTCTGTCACCTAAAGGTACTAATGTCATGATCTATGATCCTCCTTTATTCTCCAAATTGAGATTTGTCCTGTTACTGCTGCTCTGCAATGCCCTTTCTTAATTAATCGAAGATACAGACTTCAGTAACTGCTTCGGCCTTTGTCAAATCCTGCCGCTTTTTGCTAGCACTCATTTGTCTCGAGTGCTAATCACTGTCCTTATATTATTTAAAATGGCATGATTTCGCAAGCGCTTTTAGCATTATAAAATATGATGTATTCTCTTATTTACTTATTTTTTCTAATTTTTTCTCATGTTTTCTTAATTTACAAATAATTTTAATCTTAATGCATAAATTCATCGTGTACCGATTTGATGCCAAACAAAAAAAACATAGAATAATTTTGATCGACAAAGTACCAGAACGAAGCGGTGCGGCATCATTATCGATTGAAAGAAACACTGTCCTATGAAAAATCAGATATAAGTCCTTAGAAAATTCTACAATGTCAAAAAAACTGCCTGCTAATTAGCAGACAGTCTTCTTATGTTCTTCATTATTTAGGTTTATGATTTATTTAAAGCAAGTCAGGCTTTCTTATTTCTCTGTGCCTTGATCTCTTCCAGTTCATCAAAGATTACTTCGTTGAGAACCTTGATATAAGTTCCCTTCATACCGGAAGACCTGGATTCAATCACACCGGCACTTTCAAATTTTCTTAATGCATTTACAATTACAGATCTGGTGATTCCCACGCGGTCAGCAATCTTACTTGCAACCAGGATTCCTTCATCTCCGTCAAGTTCATCGAAGATATGAATAATTGCTTCCAACTCTGAGAAGGATAATGTATTAAATGCTGATTTCACAACCTGCTGTTTTCTGTCTTCTTCTGCATTCTCTTCGTGAACTGCACGCATCATCTCCAGACCAACTACAGTTGTACCATATTCACTGACAATAATGTCTTCAATATCATACGGTCTGTCATAGCGGTACATAAATACTGTACCTAATCTTTCTCCTGCGATATCTATCGGATTGATGATTCCCTGATAGCTGCTTGACACATGCTCAAAGCCCAGTGTCTGAAGATTCACATTCTCTTTTGTTGACAATACACCTAAAAATCGCTCGTTCAATAATGAATCCACATATCCGCCAACTTTATCCTCAATCAGCTCGGTAATCTCTTCTACGCCCGGACATAAACTGACGCCCAGAACCTTTCCCTTTTTGCTGAGAACCAGGATATTGGAACTCAGGGTTTCCATCAGAACCTGACAGATATCATTAAATACGACTTTACTGGAACTGCTGTTATGCAGAAGTTTGTTGATTTTTCTTGTTTTGTCCAGCAACTGAACGCTCATATAGTCCTCCTTTCGCCTTGCATATATCTGAATTCTTTTCTGTTTATCTTTTACTCATCTTAATAATATATGAACAGAAACCTTTTCTGACACTATTTAAGCAATGAACAGTATCTTCACTCTGTTCTGAAAGAAGATTCAGACATACCCGGTCAATAACTTTACTCGTACTTTAATACTACACGTTTCGCAGATAAAATACAATACAAATTTTATAATTTTTTTAATTATTTTTGCTTTTCTGAAAATAGATTCCTTTTGCAAATATTATTCAATAAATATGGTGTTATTTCGGAATACAGTTTTTCTCAAAACCAGATTATTATTTATTACACTGTATGTATATTACAAACATATTTTATGACAAAAAAATACAGGAAAAGTATCATTCTCTTCCTGTATTTATACTATCTTTTATATTTTCATCTACGAAGATTTTCTAAGCATGTTTAAAAATGCATTCTACTTCTATTTTTCTTCCTTCGTCTCCACATATCCACAGGTTTCCTGGCTGCAGACAAGCTTATTCCCCTTTTCCACCATATAGCTTCCACATTTTGGGCATTTCTTTGCGGATGGCTTCTGCCAGGACATAAAATCGCATTCCGGATTATCTTCACATCCGTAATATTTACGTCCTTTCTTGGTTTTCTTAAGAACAAGCTCCTTGCCACATTTCGGGCATGGAACACCAATCTTCTCGAAATATGGCTTTGTATTTCTACACTCCGGGAAGCCCGGGCATGCAAGAAATCGTCCATGTGGACCATATTTGATCACCATGTTTCTGCCACAGTTATCACAGACTACATCTGTGACTTCATCCTGGATGTCAACTTTCTCCAGTTCTTCCTCTGCTGCATCGACATCTCTCTTCAGATCCGGGTAGAAATTGCTGACTACTGTTTTCCATTTAACAGTACCTGCTGCCACACAGTCCAGAAGCCCTTCCATAGTTGCTGTGAAATTCACATCCACGATACTCGGGAATGCCTGCTTCATGATGTTGTTAACAACCTCACCAAGCTCTGTAACATATAGATTCTTCTGTTCTTTAGCCACATAGCGGCGGCTGATGATTGTTGTAATGGTCGGCGCATAAGTACTTGGACGTCCGATTCCCAATTCTTCCATCGTTTTAACCAGGGATGCCTCTGTGTAATGTGCCGGCGGCTGTGTAAAATGCTGCTCTGGTTTCAGTTCCTTGAGTGTAAGCTTCATGCCTTTTTCAAGGCTCTGATTCAGTACATTTCCTTTTTTCTGATCTTCTTCATCTGTGTATACAGACATAAATCCGTCAAACACGATTTTGGATGCAGACACTGTAAAGATATATTCATCTGCCCCGATTTTTACGGAAGTCGTCTCATACTTCGCCGGTGCCATTCTGCTCGCTGCAAATCTTCTCCAGATAAGCTGATACAGTCTGAACTGATCTCTGGACAGAGATTCCTTTAATGCAGCCGGTGTACGGCTGATATCTGTAGGACGGATCGCCTCATGGGCATCCTGGATCTTCTGTCCTTTTTTCACTGTTTTCTCTGACTGGGAAACATAATTCTCACCATACTGTTCAGTGATATATTCTCTTGCCGCAGCATCTGCTTCCTCTGAAATTCGGGTAGAATCTGTACGCAGGTAGGAAATCACACCAACGGTACCATTTCCTTTAATATCGATTCCTTCATATAACTGCTGTGCCAGACGCATCGTCTTCTGTGTAGAAAAGTTTAATGTCTTGGCAGCTTCCTGCTGTAAGGTACTTGTGGTAAATGGAAGAGGTGCATTCTTGATTCGCTCACCTTTCTTTACCTCAGTAATCTCATACTCTTTATCCTTTAAGGAAACCAGAAGCTCATCCATTTCCTGCTTGTTATGGATACTCATTTTCTTATCTGTACCGTAGAATTTAGCCTGAAGCGGTTTCTTTTCACCCTTTACCTGAAATTCTCCGTCAAGACTCCAGTATTCTTCCGGAATAAATGCGTTGATCTCCTCTTCCCGGTCACAGATCAGTCGTAGGGCGACGGACTGCACACGTCCTGCACTCAGTCCACGCTTCACCTTTACCCATAACAACGGACTGATACTGTAACCTACCATACGGTCGATCATTCTTCTTGCCTGCTGTGAATCCTCCATATCCATATCGATCTCACGAGCCTGCTTCAAAGATGCCTTCACCGCTGTCTTTGTGATCTCATTAAATGTAATCCTGCTATATTGTTTATCTTCCAACTTTAGCGCTTTTAATAAATGCCATGAAATGGCCTCTCCCTCACGGTCCGGGTCAGTTGCAAGATACACTTTATCAGCTTTCTTAGCTGCCTTGCGAAGCCCTGCAAGCAACTCTCCTTTTCCGCGAATGGTTATATATTTGGGTTCGTAATCATTCTCAACATCAATGCCCATCTGGCTTTTAGGCAAATCCCTCACATGCCCGTTGGATGCCGCAACTTCATAATTACTGCCGAGAAATTTCTTAACCGTTTTTACTTTTGCCGGTGATTCCACAATCACAAGATATTTCGCCACTGTTATCCTCCCCATTTTCCGGTTAACTTCTGATGTAATAATTTTTCCCAATCTCCTGCGCCAGACCATTCATCGTCAGATGAACCAGCCCGCTCATCAGTCCGGTGGGTGACAACCCGGTTTCTTCCTGAAGCTGAGAAACCGATTTGGGTGTCAAATTGAGACAACTATACACCAATTTATCTTCTCTTGCAAGTACTAATCTTTCTTTTTCACCTGTATTTGACCTCCACGCTTCGTTTTTTTTCGACCATTTCATCTCTTCCAGAATAATTTCCGGCTTCCAGGCTGGTATTGCTCCCTGGTAAATCAGGCGGTTACACCCTTCACTGAGCAGGTCACCGGCACGTCCCGGCAGAGCAAATACGTTCTTTCCCTGTTCCAGTGCACAGTCAGCCGTGATCAGAGAACCGCTTTTTTCTTTTGCCTCCACCACCAGCACTCCATCTGCCATACCGCTGATAATTCGATTTCTTCTGGGAAAATGGTATGCCATCGGCGGAGTACCCGGTTCAAGCTCTGAGATCAGCCCTCCCTGCCCGGGAATCTGTTGATACAATTTCCGATTGGATGCCGGATAACAGATATCCACCCCACATCCCAATATGCCATACGTTTTTCCACCGCCTGCCATAGCACCTGCATGTGCTGCCGCATCCACACCACGAGCCATTCCACTGATAATCTGCACACCCTGAGCTGCCAGGATCCGTGCATATTCGTATGCCATATTTTTCCCATAACAACTGCAATTGCGGGCTCCCACAATCGCCAGTGAAGGCCTGTCATTCTCTACCATGTCGCCTTCTACATATAGTTTATCCGGCATGTCATCCAATATGCGTAATCTTTCCGGATACTCTCTGCTGTTTTTTCCGTAAATTTTCAAACTTTGTTTTCCTCCCCGTTCGTTTATATAACATCATTATTATTTCTATCCAGTCCCCGATAACCAATTGCTTCTGCCATATGTTCTTCTTCTATCACTTCTTTCGCATCAAGATCAGCTGCCGTTCTCGCCACTTTCAGAATACGGCTATATCCTCTTCCTGTCAGACCCAGTCTGGAGAAAGCTTGTTTCAGCAATTTCTCCGCATTCGTTTCCATAATGCAATACTGCCCAATCTTCTCTGTTGGAATTTCTCCATTAAAATGAAATTCTTCATTTTTATACCGTTCTTTTTGAATCTGGTGCGCAGCAACGGCCGCCTGTCTCATTTTCGCACTGGTCCACTCATGATTCTTTTTATTTTTTCTGAAATCACTGTAGGTAAGTGCCACTGTCTCCGCACACAGATCAATGCGATCCAGAAAAGGCTGGCTGACCCGGTGCATATATCGACTGATTTCCTGCTCAGAACAATTGCATCGATTTCTGTCAGGATAATAGCCACAGGGACAGGGATTCATGGCAGCCACCAGCAAAAACTCCGATGGGAAATAATATCTCCCTCCCATCCTTGCAATCATAATCTGTTTTTCCTCCAATGGCTGCCGGAGCAATTCAATCACAGACCTTCTCATTTCCGGCAGTTCATCCAGAAAAAGCACACCCCTATGAGCCAGTGTAATTTCTCCCGGTTCCGGTATCCTTCCTCCGCCCACCAGTGCCTGCGGTGAAATTGTGTGGTGCGGTGAGCGAAACGGACGATGTCTGATCATCGGATACTCTTTCGGCAACATACCGGCTACACTGTAAATCCTGGTCAGTTCCATCGACTCCTCCATTGTCAGTTCAGGCAAAAGACCGGGAAGTCGGCTGGCAATCATGGTTTTCCCGGAACCTGGCGGTCCCATGAGCAGCAGATTATGAAATCCGGAAGCAGCAAGAAGAGCCGCCCTCTTTGCTGATATTTGTCCACAAATATCCGAGAAATCAGCACAATTTTCATCCGGCATAGGCGGCAGCATTGGTCTTTCCACGGTTTCATTCCATTTCTTATGTCTTACTGTCTCCACAAATTCCTCCAGGCAGGAAACTCCCACAATTTTCAAGTCATCCATCATCATCGCCTCTGCCATATTTTCCATGGGAACAATACATGCATGACAATTCTTATCTTTCGCCATTGTCATCATGGAAAGGATTCCCCGTACTCCACGCACCTTCCCATCCAGACCAACTTCGCCGGTAATCATCACATCTTTTAAATTGGAAGCCGGAATTTTCCCCAATATTGATAACATGCCTCCGGCTATCGGCAAATCAAATCCTGTACCATTCTTTGGCACATCACCGGGAGACAGATTCACTGTAATGCGGCTGGGCGGAAGAGATATTCCTGTATTATGAAGGGCTGTGCGCACCCGCTCTGCTGCCTCTCTCACCTGACTGCTCAGATTTCCCACCATGGAAAATCCCGGCAGTCCACTGCTGACGTCCACCTCCACCTGAACCGGAATTGCCTCCAGCCCATGAAGTGTTGCTGATAAAATACTTGTATACATAAAAAACCTCCTTCTTGGAAAAGCACAATTTTATATTTTTCGGCATAAACTAAACAGAAATCTCCTGTGAGGAGCTATTGTGAAAACTTTTCAGAAACCCCTCACGATGGAAGAAGAAAAAATACATTTGTTAAAATATTCTCAGGGAAATATGGAATCAAGAGATGTGTTAATCGAGCGAAATCTTCGCCTGGTTGCCCATATTATAAAAAAATATCAGGGACTTGATGAGGATCCCGATGATCTTATATCCATCGGAACCATAGGACTGATTAAAGCTATCTCTACTTATGATATGTCAAAAGGAAGCAGACTGGCCACCTATGCCGCCCGCTGTATCGATAATGAGTTACTGATGATGCTTCGAAACAGGAAAAAGAAATCACGGGAAGTATCTCTATATGAGCCAATCGGCACAGATAAAGAGGGAAATGAAATTCATCTGATGGATATTGTGGAAGGAAATGATACAGATATTACATCTGCCTGTATCCACAAGGAAAATGTCCAAAGGCTCTACCAGCTGTTGGAAGAAGCACTGACACCTCTGGAATATGATGTGATCCGCTATCGTTATGGTCTGTTCGGAGAACCCGAACTCACTCAGCAGGTGATAGCGAAACGGCTGAATATCAGCCGTTCCTATGTCTCCCGTATCGAAAAGAGTGCTATACTAAAACTCCGTGACAGGTTCTTTTCGACGTAAAATATCATACATTTCAAGCTCTGTTCCAAGATTAATATACAAAATCTGCTGGGGATGAGGGGCACTCTCCATAAAGTTTCCCTCTTCATCCTGAATACTTTTTACTGTCACTTCCACGTTTTCGCCATCCGGTTTCATCACTTCAATGACCTCTCCCACAGAAAACTTATTTCTCTGAGAGATACGATAACAGCCTGATTCATTCCGTTCTCCTACGATTCCCAGATACGTATATTCTTTGATATAAGTATTACTGTCATAAATCTGAGCTTCTTCGGATGGCTTTCCATAGAAAAATCCGGTAGTAAACTGCCGGTAAGTGCAATTAGAAATCTGCTCCTGGTACCAGGGCATATTCTTCTGATACAGAGCCGGATCTTTCAGATAGTCATCAATGGCTTTCCGATAGGTCCTGGCTACTGTTGCTACATAGAGCGCAGTTTTCATTCTGCCTTCGATTTTAAAACTGTCAATCCCGGCTTCTATCAGATCCGGAATGTGCTCAATCATACACAAATCCTTGGAATTGAAAATGAACGTGCCTCTCTCATTTTCAAAAACCGGAAAATACTCTCCCGGACGACTTTCTTCCATTATAGAGTATTTCCATCGACAGGGATGGGTACAGGCTCCCTGATTGGAATCACGACCCGTCAGATAATTACTCAGAAGGCATCTGCCGGAATAGGAAATACACATTGCCCCATGAATAAAGGTCTCAATTTCCATATCCTCCGGAATTCTCTCACGGATTTCTTTCAATTCTCTGAGGGATAGTTCCCTGGCTGACACAACTCTCTTTGCACCCATCTGATACCAGAAGAGATATGTCCCGTAATTTGTGTTATTCGCCTGCGTACTCACATGACGTTCAATCTCAGGACACACTTCTTTAGCAATAGCAAACACACCTGGATCTGAGATAATCAAAGCGTCCGGGCCGATTGCTTTCAATTCTTCAAAATATTTTCTGACTCCGTCCAGATCATCGTTATGAGCCAGTATATTTGCGGTTACATATACTTTTACTCCGCGTTCATGGGCAAAACGAATTCCCTCTTCCATTTCTTTCATGGAAAAATTCTTTGCCTTCGCCCGCAGGCCGAAAGCTTCACCGCCAATATAGACCGCATCCGCGCCAAAGACGACAGCAACTTTCAACACTTCCAGGCTGCTTGCAGGAACAAGCAATTCCGGAATTCTCATGGTATCATCAATCTCCTATCGTTTCGTGCTCAGTGCCACACCATCTCCCAGAGGAATCAGGGATGTCACCAGCTCGTTATTATGCTTCAATTCATACAGATACTCCCGCATCCGTTTATAAATTGTCCGGTTCCGCCGCTCTACTGCATATCGTGATTCAATAATATCACCCTCCTGCAGCACATTATCAGAAACCAGCACTCCGCCGCTCTTCAGCAGACGAAGAACATCCGGAAGGAAATGCAGATACTGTCCTTTGGCAGCATCCATAAAAATGAAATCAAAAGGTTCATCCAGTGTCTTTAACACTTCTGCCGCATCACCTTCCAGAAGAATAATCTGTTTTTCTCTTCCTGCTTTCCGAAAATTCTCCCGGGCAACAGGAATTCTTTTTTCATAGTTCTCAATGGTTATAATTTCACAGGATACCGGATTATACTCACACATTAAAAGTGCTGAAAACCCAACGGCTGTCCCGACTTCCAGGATTCGAACCGGCTTTACGGCAGCCAGAAGAAATTTAAGCAAGCTCTGCATTTCTCTTCGAATTACAGGAACTCCATCGGACTTGGCCTCCCTTTCCAGCTGCTCCAGAAATGCGGTATGCCCTTCGTCCAGAGAATTGATATAGGTTACCATTCTTTCATCGACTATCATTTCTCTGTACCCTCCGCATCCGTGGATTCTGCCACAGGCTGCCCTTCTGTATTCTCACCGGATAAAATGGCCAGCATCTCTTCCGTCACCTGATGAGTATTCAGGATATAGGTGCCTGGTTTGATTTTCCCATGATAGTCCGAAAGTCTTTCCTGCATCCAGAATATGACAGGGCGTTCAATCAGCCCTTTCTTTTCCAGTGTCTGACCGATCTGGTATACACTCTCATCTTCTTTCACAATGACAGTCACATCCTGACCGGCTTCTTTTGTCTCTGCCATAGGTGTCTCATCAAAAACCAGATATCCAAAACTGTACGCAGTTTTACCGGCAAACACAATCGCCAACACCACACACAGGTAAATCAGCAGACGGAGCAGACCTTTTGCGCCGCCTACCGCCACACGGTATGCAGTACTTTTATTCTTTCTGTTAGCCATACTTCTCCTTATCTGTTCTTATACCTGAGGAATATGAATGTCTACTCCACCTTGAATCCGGCTGTTGATGCGCTGCATCATTTTACAGACATCCAGTTCTGCCTCCAGATATTCATTGACAATCGGATTTTTACGAAATTCCTGGTGTTCTTTCTCGAACCGGTCAATGGATTCATACAGATCTTCATTGCCATTGTCATTATTCAAACGAAAAACAGCTACACGAAATTCGTCGATTTTTTCTCTCAATTCCGGTTTTTCCATCAATTTTTCTTCACATTTCCGATATCTTTGATATGTTTCACCTTCCCTGATTGCCTCCAACAGAGAATCTACGCACATCTGTATTCTGTCCATCAAGCCTAAGCCTCCATAATTATTGGTAATATCATCGGTTTCCTCTTGGTTCGTTTCCACAAAAAGTCACCCAGAGAATCTTTAATCGCTGATTTCATCTTGCCCCAGTCCGATATTCTGCGGTCTAGGCAGGAATCAATAGCATCTTCTACAACACTTTTTGCCTGTCCCATCAGATCTTCTGATTCTCTTACATAGACAAACCCACGGGACACAATATCCGGACCGGCAAGCAGCTGATTGGAATAGCGTTCCAGTGTCAGTACAACGATCATAATTCCATCTTCTGCCAGATGCTGACGGTCACGCAATACAATATTTCCAACATCTCCCACACCAAGTCCATCTACCAGAATGGCACCTGTATGAACTTTTCCGGTAATCTCAGCGGACTCTGCATCCATTTCCATCACATCCCCGGACGACATAATAAAAATATTGTCTTTCGGGATTCCAAGACTTTCTGCCAGACCTGCCTGAGCTTTCAGATGACGATATTCTCCATGTACCGGAATTGCATACTGTGGTTTTACCAATGAATAAATCAGTTTGATTTCTTCCTGGCATGCATGTCCCGATACATGTACATCCTGGAAAATAACATCTGCCCCTTTTGCAGACAGTTCATTGATTACTTTTGAAACTGCTTTTTCATTGCCAGGGATCGGATTCGAACTGAAAATAATTGTATCCCCCGGTTTAATGGATACTTTTTTATGAATATTAGAAGCCATTCGGGACAATGCAGCCATAGATTCTCCCTGACTTCCCGTTGTAATCAGCACCATCTGTTCATCAGGATAATTCTTCATCTCATCAATATCAATCAATGTTTTATCTGGAATATTAAGATAGCCAAGTTCTGCTGCAGTCGTGATGACATTGACCATACTACGGCCTTCCACCACTACTTTTCTTCCATATTTGTATGCAGAGTTTATAATCTGCTGTACACGGTCAACATTGGACGCAAATGTGGCAATAATAATTCTTGTATTCTTGTGTTCTGCGAAAAGATTGTCAAAAGTCTTTCCAACTGTCCGTTCCGACATGGTAAATCCTTTTCGTTCGGCATTGGTACTGTCACACATCAGTGCCAGAACTCCTTTTTTTCCAATCTCTGCAAATCTTTGTAAATCAATGGCATCACCAAACACCGGGGTATAATCCACCTTAAAATCGCCTGTGTGTACAACAATACCGGCAGGCGAATAAATAGCCAGTGCGGAAGCATCCGCTATGCTGTGGTTCGTTTTAATGAATTCAATCCGGAAGCATCCCAGATTAATGGATTGACCATGTTTGATCGTTTTTCTTTTTGTGGTACGAAGTAAATTATGTTCTTTTAATTTATTCTCAATCAAACCAATTGTCAGCTTTGTAGCATAAATCGGCACATTTATTTCTCTCAATACATAGGGCAATGCCCCGATGTGATCCTCATGACCATGAGTAATCACAAAACCTTTAACCTTATCGTAATTATCTTTTAAATAAGTAATATCCGGGATGACCAGGTCGATTCCCAACATGTCGTCCTCAGGGAATGCCAGACCACAGTCCACCACAACGATACTGTCCTCATACTCGAAGGCAGTAATATTCATTCCAATCTGTTCCAGACCACCCAGCGGAATGATTTTTAATTTACTGCTGTTATTTTTTTTCAAAAAGCACCTCCAGGTTTCCGAACACTTTACTTACATTTCGATATCCACATCTTCCATCATCTGTGCAAAAACTTTCGATACTGCTTCCAGTTCCACTTCATCTTCAACCATCACATACTCTGCTTCCGGATCGGCATCCGCAGACAAATCTTTCAGAATATAGGCATCTGCTTCGTCTTCTTCAGAATCTGTCACCAGAATATAGTCAACACCATTGATTCTGGTCTGTTCCTCCACATAAAATTCCACTGTTTCTCCTGATTCTGTCAAAAATTTAATACTATCCATTCCTATTCTACCCGTCCTGTCTCTTCTCCATTCGAACTTTCTTCTTCCGCTGCCGAAAATGATGCCTCCGACTCCATTTTCGAAGTGTTATGCAGATAATCCAGATACCCCTGCAAAATAAAAATCGCAGCGATCTCATCCACATGTTCTTTTCTTTTTTCACGGCGTACACCTGTCTCCATCAAAACCCGATTAGCAGAAACTGTGGTAAGCCTTTCATCCCACATAACAACATCCAGACCTGTTCTTCTCTCCAAAGTCTGCTTAAGCTCCAAAGATTTCTCAGCCCTGTCTCCCAGTGTATTATTCATATTCTTGGGGAAACCCAGTACAATTTTCTCCACCTGATACTGTGCAGCCAATTCCTCGATTCTTGCCAGTGTCTGGCGCAGCTTATTCTCCGATTTTCTGCGAATAATCTCCACACCCTGTGCAGTCAGTCCAAGCGGATCGCTGACGGCTACACCGACCGTCTTCGATCCATAATCCAGTCCCAGAATTCTCATCGACGATTCTCCCAGGCTCTGTTTTTAATATACTCTTTCAGAAGTTCTTCCACCAGTTCGTCACGTTCCACTTTCATGATCATGCTTCTGGCTCCCTTATAACTGGTAATATAGGTAGGATCACCCGACATAATATATCCTACAATCTGATTGACCGGATTATAACCTTTTTCTTCCATTGCAGTATATACAATATCCAAAACTTCCTTAACCTGCACTTCAGGCTCTGTTTTTACTTTAAAATACTGTGTGTTACTAATATTTGCCATCTTTTCACGTCCTTGACTATACTTAATATCTATTTTATTCTAATACAGAACCACATAAAATTCAATGAATAATTTATGAATTATTTATTTCATCCAATTTCTCCCACCAGAATTTCTTCTTGCAGGATACTTTCAATCATTACCACTGCCATCTTGTTTTCCAGGTTCTGATTGGTCTTCACACCGACTTTCAGGTATTCCATGGTATGTCCAACCCAGTATTCTTCTTCAGCGATGGTCTGTATTTCCTCAAATAATACTGTTTTTTCCTGCCCCAGGAAATGCTGCATATATTCTGTTCTGTGTTTTTTCCCCAATGCAATCAGTTCCCTGCACCGCTCTTTTTTGATCTGTTCAGGAAGCTGATCAGGCATATCTGCCGCTTTTGTTCCTTCTCTTCTGGAATAAGGAAAAATATGGGTCTCATAAAATCCAATGCTGTCCACAAAAGAACGTGATTCAGCAAATTCTTCTTCCGTCTCTCCCGGAAATCCTGTAATAACATCTGTGGTAAGAGCCGGAGCAGGATAATATTTTCTGAGAATTTCACATTTTTCCTTATATTCTTCTGCAGTATATCTTCGATTCATCCGTTTCAATGTTGATGTACACCCACTCTGCAGTGACAAATGAAAATGAGGACACACTTTTGGAAGCTTTGCGATCGCAGCTGCGAATTCTTCTGTAATGATTCCCGGTTCCAGAGAACCCAGACGGATTCTTTCTATTCCATTCACCTGATGCACCGCCCGGATCAGACTGAGGAGATTTTCCCCTTCTTCTTTCCTGTCAACACCATACGAACTCAGATGTATACCAGTCAGCACGATTTCCTGGCATCCCGAACATGCCAGACGTTCCACCTCTCTGACTACATCTTCTGTCCGTCTGCTTCTGACCCGGCCACGTGCATAGGGAATCACACAGTAGGTGCAGAACTGATTACAGCCGTCCTGTACTTTAATATATGCTCTTGTATGTTCCTCCGTACGGTCAATCTCAAGTTCCTCGTATTCTCTGGTATGACCGATATCGATTATTCCCTGTCCGCAATTCCTGTTTTTCTGAAACTCCTCCAGCAGCGGAATCAGTTCCTGCTTTTTATTATTTCCAATTATCAGATCAATAGACATATCTGTCTCTGCTTTTTCTTTTCCGGCCTGTACATAACAGCCCGCTGCCACAACAATAGCATCCGGATTCATTTTCCTGGCTTTATGAATCATCTGTCTGGACTTTCTGTCTGCTATGTTGGTCACTGTGCAGGTATTAATCACATAAATATCCGCTCCGGGGGCAAACGGAACAATCTCATATCCTGCCGCCTCCAGCATCTGCTGCATGGCTTCTGTCTCATATGCGTTCACTTTACAGCCCAAATTGTGCAATGCAACTTTGCCTTTCATTAGATACCTTCTTTCTTTTCGTTATTTCATAGGACTTTTTATAATTATTTAACAAAATCTTTGTATGCTTTCACCTTGACTTTTTATACTCGAAAAGGTAAGATAAGTTTTAGAAATAACAAAAATTATCTGAATTTTGGGAGGAACATCTAATGAAAACAGTTAGTATTTCACTTAATTCCATCGACAAAGTAAAAGCATTTGTAAATGATATTTCCAAATACGATTTCGATTTTGATCTGGTATCCGGAAGATATGTCATTGATGCAAAATCTATCATGGGCATCTTCAGTCTGGATCTTTCCAAACCCATCGATCTGAATATCCATGCAGAAGGCGCAAACCTTGACGAGGTACTGAATGTATTAAAACCATACATTCTCTGATTGTCGATATGAAAAGGAGCTGTCACATAACGTGATATGCTCCTCTTTTATTACCGAATATGAATTACTTCTGCAGTGGAAACTGCTGTTTCCAGCATTTCTTCAATTTTTTCTTCCAGATTCTGTTCTGATTTTTTGATCACATTCAGATTCGGTTTTGTCACCGGATGTTTTGCAACAAAGATCGTACAACAGTCTTCATACGGCTGAATCGAAGTCTCATACGTATTGATTTTCAGAGCAATATCTACGATTTCCTGTTTGTCAAAACCTATTACCGGACGAAATACCGGCATAGTACATACTTCGTTGGTCGCTGCAAGGCTCTGCACAGTCTGACTGGCAACCTGTCCGATACTCTCACCTGTGATCAGACCAAGACAACCTGTATTCTTCCCGATCGTCTCTGCAATTTTCATCATATAGCGGCGCATGATAATCGTCAGTTCATCATGCGGACATTTTTCATAGATATACAGCTGTATTTCTGTAAAATTAACCACATGCAGATTGATGGGACCACTGTAGCGGGCAACCAGCTTTGCCAGATCCACAACCTTCTGTTTCGCACGTTCGCTTGTGTACGGCGGTGCATGAAAGTATACCGCATCAATTTTAACTCCACGTTTGGCGATCATATAACCTGCCACAGGACTGTCAATACCACCGGACAGAAGCAGCATAGCCTTTCCATTTGTTCCGATCGGCATTCCGCCGGGACCTGGTATAGACTCTGAGTAAATATATATTTTTTCACGTATTTCCACAGTCAAAAGAATTTCCGGCTGATGAACATCCACATGCATCTGTGGATAAGCGTCCAGAATCCGTCCGCCCAGATCCGCACTCAGTTCCATCGATGTTCCCGGATATGTTTTTTTCGCTCTGCGCACATATACCTTAAATGTTTTATTCTTGTCCAAATATACATGATCCACATACTCTACCACATCGGCAGCCAGTTTTTCAAACCCTTCATCCTCACGGATAACAACAGGACAAATATAAGCAATTCCAAACACCCTCTTCAGTGCGTCCAGTGTCTCATCATAATCGAATTCACCTTCCGTCTGCACATAGATTCTTCCCTGTTCTTTTGTGACCCGGAAGGTTCCCTCCACGTCCTTCAGAACATACTCCATCTGGCGGATGAGTGCATCTTCAAATAAATATCTGTTTTTTCCTTTAATTCCTATTTCTGCATATTTTACCAAAAATGCTTTAAACATTTTCCACCTCCGATTTTATCTCCACAGTTATCATTCGCACATATCTGCCTGTGGCGGACTTCATTTTCGTGCGTATCTTCTCAACATAGGAAGTACTTCCCGCAGTACTTCCAGTGTTTTTTCCAGTTCCTCTCTCGTTGTATCTTCACAGAAGCTGAAACGAACCGTTGATTCCATCTGATTTTTTGGCAAATCAATAGCAGTCAATGTTGGACTGCCGCTTCTTTTATGCGTAGAGCATGCGCTTCCGGCTGATACGTAAATCTCCCGGTCTTCCAGCGTATGAAGCAATACTTCACTTCGTACCCCCACAAATGCCACACTCACAATGTGGGGAGCACATTCTTCTCCATCCGCACCGTGAACCACCACCTGATCTATTTTCTGCAGTTCTTCTGTAAAATAATCCCGAAGCTTCCGCATATGATTCACATTTTCTTCCAGATTTCCGTAGATTTTCTCAGCAGCGATTCCAAGTCCTGCGACCTGCGGCACCGCATCTGTTCCGGAACGCATCCCTTTCTGCTGTCCTCCCCCATAGATATAGGGAAAGATTTTGACTTTTTCATCAATATACAAAAATCCGATTCCCTTCGGGCCATGAATTTTATGACCGCTGACCGACAACATATCCACTTTCATCTTTTTCGGAAAAATACGATATTTTCCGTACGCCTGAATAGCATCCACATGAAAATAAGTACCCGGATTTTTCCGTTTAATCAGATTACCAATTTCAGCTATTGGCTGGACGGTACCGATTTCATTATTCACATACATCACAGAAACCAGAATTGTCTCCGGTGTGATGGCCTGTCCCAGCTCCTCAAGGGAAATTCTTCCCTGACTGTCGACTCCCAGTTTCGTCACCGTAAATCCCTGTTTTTCCAGAAATTCGCAGGGTGCAGAAACTGCCGGATGCTCAATCGCTGTGGTTATGATATGTTTCCCTTTTCTCTGGTTTGCAAGAGCAGTTCCAATCAGAGCCCAGTTATCTGATTCTGTTCCTCCGGACGTAAAGTAAATCTCTTTTTCATTCACTTTCAGAGTTTTTGCAATACTTGAAGAAGCTTCTTTTATATATTTTTCACTCTCCACGCCTTTCATGTGCATGGAAGACGGATTGCCATAATCTTCCCTCATGGTTTTCACCATGATCTCGCACACCTCCTGATAACAGCGTGTTGTGGCAGAATTATCCAGATATATTTCCAATGTTTTTCCTCTTTTCCGTTATTTTCCTTCCAGAAGTACCATAAGCACCGACAGAATCGTCAGACCTGCCGTCTCTGTACGAAGGATTCTTTTGCCCAATGTGACAGGTTCTGTCTGGTTTTTCAGTGCTTCTTCAATTTCCTCCGGAGCAAATCCTCCCTCCGGCCCGATAAATACGGCAACTGACTGTCCCGGCTGAATCTGTGAGAGATAATTTCTTGTATGCTCCATGTCTTCCGCCAGCTCATAGGGTATGATTCTTATATCCATCTCCTGTGCATAACGAAGTGCCTGAGAATACTTCATAACCGGGTGAATCTGGGGGATGATCATCCGCTTTGACTGTTTGGCTGCACTTTCCGCAATGCCCTGCCAGCGGCGGATCTTGCTTTCCTGTTTTTTGGCATCCAGTTTCACCACACACCGCCTGGTCTCCACAGGGATAATCTCATAGGCTCCCAGCTCCACAGCTTTCTGAATAATTAATTCCATCTTGTCACTTTTGGGAAGTCCCTGAAACAGATAAATACGAGATGGTAATTCTCTATCCGCTTTCATAATGTCATCGATATGAAGAAGAACCTGAGCCTGAGATAATTGTTCCACACAGCACAAATATTCTTCGTCTCCGCCATCACTGATCAGAACTTTTTCTCCCTGCTTCATGCGCAGTACATTTCGCATATGATTAACATCGCCATTCACAATACGGATACTCCCCTGTTCCCGGTCAATCTGTTCTTTTTCCACAAAAAAACGATACATGTTATGCCTGCTTTCTGGCTGTCACTGAAACCCACTCTCCCTGATATGTGATCTCAACGATTTCGAGTCCCGCAGCCTTTACAGCTTCAACCACAGTTGTCTCTTTATCATCAATGATTCCGGAGGTAATATAGACAGCACCCGGCTTCATCTGATTCACGATCACAGGAGTCAGCGGAACCAGTACATCTGCGAGAATATTTGCCACCACGATATCGTATTTTCCATATCCCACTTTGTCCTGAACTTCTGTATCATCAATAATATTACCGATCATCATATCAAATGCTTCCGCCGGTATTTCATTTACTTCTTTATTTTCTTCCACCGCCGGCACAGCACAGGGATCCAGATCGGTTCCTACTGCATGTTTTGCACCCATTTTTAGTGCGATAATGGATAAAATTCCGCTTCCGGTACCTACGTCCAGAAGTTCTGTATCCTCTGTCACGTATTTTTTCAGCTGACGGATACAAAGCTGAGTTGTCTCATGCATACCTGTTCCAAATGCAGTTCCCGGATCGATATGAATGATCATTTTGTCTTTATCTTCTTCTTTGACTTTCTCCCAGGAAGGTATAATCAAAATATCATCCACATAAAACTGCTTAAAATACTGTTTCCAATTATTAATCCAGTCTATATCCTCAGTTTCGTCTACAGCAATACTTCCTTCACCAATATCACAGAACAGACGAAGTCCGTCCAATTCCTCCTTTACCGCATGAAGCACTTCTTCCTCAGTCACCGGATTTCCATTCATAACCAAAGTACCGTTCTCATCTTCTTCAACAAAAAAACTCAGATATGCAATCCCGTCATCTTCCGGTCCATCCGGCAGAATGTCCACAAACATCTGCTCTTTTTCCAGAGCTGTCAGCGGTACTTTATCCTCAATCTGAGCACCTTCCAAACCAATATCATACAGGGTGCTGATAATAATATCCTCAGCCTCTGTCGTTGTCTTTATTCGAAATTTCTTCCACTTCATCTCTCATTCACCTCATACATGAACTCTAACTGTCACTCCCATCTAATATATCGCAAAAATAGAAAAAGTGCAATAAAAAGAAAAGATGGCTTTGCACTTCGCATTACCATCTTTTTTACTTTTAGTCTTCAAATGTTTCTTTCAATTTATCCATAAAGCTCTTTTTCTTTTCCTGTGCTTTTCCGGCCGGGCGATTGCCGCAAGCCGCATCAAACGCACGCAGAGCCTCTTTGGCTTCTTCTGACAGTTTCGTCGGCACCTGAACCACCAGAGTCACATAGTGATCTCCACGCACATTTTTATTGCGAAGAGACGGAACACCTTTACCTTTGAGACGAATCTTGGTATCCGTCTGTGTGCCTGGTTTTACTTCATATTCCACTTCTCCATCCACAGTATTGATCCGAATTGCACCGCCCAGAGCTGCCTGTGCGTATGTAATCGGAGCTGTAGAGAAGATATTCATATCCTGTCTCTGGAAAATCGGATGACGTGCTACCTGTACTTCTACCAGCAGATCACCTCTTGGACCTCCATTGGTACCCGGCTCTCCTTTTTCACGAATACGGATACTCTGTCCATCATCAATACCAGCAGGAATTGATACAGAAATTTTCTTTCTTTCAGATGTATAACCTGTACCACGGCATTCAGGACATTTTTCTTTGATGATTTTACCGGTTCCATTACATTCTGGACACGGCTGTACATTTCTCACCATACCAAACATGGACTGCTGAGTATAAACCACCTGACCGGAACCATTACATTTCGGACATGTTTCCGGAGATGTTCCCGGTTTTGCACCATTGCCGCCGCATGTCTTACAGGTATCTTTCAATGTCAGTTCCAGCTCTTTCTCGCAGCCGAATACTGCTTCCTGGAAGGTAATATGAACAACTGCCCGCAGATTAGCACCTTTCATCGGACCGTTGTTTGCTCTGCGGCTTCGGCCGCCGCCGAAAAGATCACCAAAAATATCACCGAAGATATCACCCATATCTCCGCCGTTAAAATTAAATCCATCAAAACCGCCGAAGCCGCCGGCACCACCGCCGCCATTTTCGAAGGCTGCATGACCAAACTGATCATATGTTTTTCTTTTCTCCGGGTCACTCAGTATTCCGTAAGCTTCTGTTGCCTCTTTAAATTTCTGTTCTGCCTCTTTATCCCCGGGATTCATATCAGGATGATATTTCTTTGCCAGCTTACGGTATGCTTTCTTCAGAGTTGCGTCATCGGCTCCTCTGTCGACGCCGAGAACCTCATAATAATCTCTTTTATCTGCCATCTTCTTCACCTTTTCACAACTTCAGGGACGGAGACACCTGGCGTATCCCCGTCCCCCATGGGTTTTGATTTTTGCAATTATACTTCTTTATAATCGGCATCTACGACATCATCGCCGTATCCAGCTTCATTGCCGCCATGAGCTGCACCACCCATATCCGGGCCTGCACCCTGAGCACCTGCCTGAGACTGCTCATATACTTTTGCGAACAATTTCTGTGCACTCTGCATCAGTTTTTCTTTTGCAGCTTTGATATCAGCAACCTGAGCATCTGTCATATTATCTACAGGTGCTTTGGCAATCAGATCTTTCAATGCATTCAGGTCAGCTTCTACTGCTGTCTTGTCATTGGCATCAATCTTATCACCAACTTCTTCCATTGCCTTCTCTGTCTGGAATACCATAGCGTCCGCATCATTTCTGGTATCGATTGCTTCTTTTCTCTTCTTATCCTGAGCTTCAAACTCAGCAGCTTCTTTCACTGCTTTTTCGATATCAGCATCAGACATATTGGAACCTGCAGTAATGGTAATATGCTGTTCTTTACCTGTTCCCAGGTCTTTTGCAGAAACATTTACAATACCGTTGGCATCGATATCGAAAGTAACTTCAATCTGCGGAACACCTCTTCTTGCCGGCGGAATACCATCCAGACGGAACTGTCCAAGAGATTTGTTATCTTTCGCAAACTGTCTCTCACCCTGAACAACGTTGATATCTACAGCTGTCTGGTTATCAGCGGCAGTAGAGAAAATCTGGCTCTTCTTGGTAGGAATCGTAGTATTTCTCTCGATCAGTCTGGTTGCAATACCACCCATAGTCTCGATAGACAGAGACAGTGGAGTTACATCCAACAGAAGGATATCGCCTGCACCTGCATCACCTGCAAGTTTACCACCCTGTACGGAAGCACCAAGTGCTACACACTCATCCGGGTTCAGAGTCTTGCTGGGTTCATGTCCTGTCAGCTGTTTTACTTTATCCTGAACTGCCGGGATACGTGTAGAACCACCAACCAGCAGTACCTTGCTCAGTTCGGAAGCATTCAGACCAGCATCAGAAAGTGCTCTTCTTACCGGTTCAGCTGTCTTCTCAACCAGATCATGTGTCAGTTCATCAAATTTTGCTTTTGTCAGATTCATATCAAAATGTTTTGGACCATCTGCTGTAGCAGTGATGAACGGCAGGTTGATATTGGTTGTTGTAGAAGAAGAAAGCTCTTTCTTTGCTTTCTCTGCTGCTTCTTTGATTCTCTGCAGAGCCATCTTATCGTTAGACAGATCTACACCTTCTGTTCTCTTGAACTCAGCCAGCATGTAATCTGCGATCTTCTGGTCGAAGTCATCTCCACCCAGACGGTTGTTACCTGCGGTAGACAGAACTTCAATAACACCATCACCGATTTCAATAATAGATACATCAAATGTACCGCCGCCAAGGTCGTATACCATGATCTTCTGCTCATTCTCATTGTCCAGACCATAAGCCAGTGCTGCTGCTGTAGGCTCGTTGATGATACGTTTTACATCCAGACCTGCAATTTTACCTGCATCTTTGGTAGCCTGACGCTGAGCATCGTTGAAATAAGCCGGAACAGTAATAACTGCTTCTGTAACTTTTTCACCCAGATAATTTTCTGCATCTGCTTTTAATTTCTGCAGAATCATAGCGGAAATCTCCTGCGGAGAATATTTTTTATCGTCAATAGTTACTCTGTAATCGGTACCCATATGTCTCTTGATGGAAGAGATTGTTTTGTCAGCGTTTGTTACTGCCTGACGTTTTGCAGGTTCACCTACCAGTCTTTCTCCTGTCTTTGTAAATGCAACTACAGATGGTGTAGTTCTGGA
Organism: Eubacterium sp.; assembly: GCA_022764165.1. GTDB lineage: Bacteria > Bacillota > Clostridia > Lachnospirales > Lachnospiraceae > Oliverpabstia. The sequence goes on from JALERM010000188.1 coordinate 22,416, forward strand.
ACCTTCTGCATTTGTAATAACGGTTGGTTTTCCACCTTCCATAACAGCTACACAGCTGTTGGTTGTTCCTAAGTCAATACCAATAATTTTTCCCATAATGTTTTTCCTCCTATATATACTAAAAACTTATGATTACCTGAATAATTAATTTGCTACCTTGACCATACTGTGGCGAACCACAAAATCTTTATACAGATAGCCTTTCTGGAACTCTTCTACAATGATATTCTCTCCGGCTTCTTCATCCTCCACGTGCATCACTGCATTGTGGAAATCCGGATTGAACTCTTTACCAACTGCCTCAATCGGTTTCACACCGACCTCATCCAGTGTGGTGAGCAGCTGCTTGTAGATTTTTTCCATTCCCTGAACAAAAGGATCTTCACTTCCGGCGGCTGTAGCAAGCCCTCTTTCAAAATTATCTACTACCGGAAGAATCTTTTCAACAATGTCTTTGGCACCGATGATATACATACTTGCTTTTTCTTTTTCAGTACGCTTTCTGTAATTATCAAACTCTGCCATCTGACGTTTTACCTGATCGGTAAGTTCTTCTATCTTTTCATCCTTTTTGTCTTTTTTGTCTTTTTTCTTTCCAAAGAACTTTCTGTCTTTACCTTCTTTGGAATCCTCTGATGCCTCTTCCCCGGCTGTCTCCGGCTGTTCCTGCTGTGTTTCTTCAGAACCGCCGTTCTGTGTATCTTCCGCTTCAGCGGCTGTATCAACGGCTTCAGAAGCTTCTTCGGCAACTACATCTTCTGCAGTCTCCTCGGAAGGCACTTTATTTTCTTCTGTCATCTTTCACACTCCACCTTTCTACGGCTTTTTAAATATGTTATCCAACTGACCTTTCAGTGTTTTCAGATTATCTACAACATTTTCATAATCCATACGCTTGGGACCGATGATACCAATCGTTCCCTTCATACCACCGCCAAGGTCATAAGAAGCAGTCACTACGCTGCAGTCCTTCATGGTCGAAATAGGACTTTCATTTCCTATATATACCTGAATTCCTGTACTCTCTTCCGAATCAGAAACAGTATCTCTTATCATATTAACCAGTGCCCTTTTCTCTTCAAACGCTGAGATCAGTTCACTGGCTTTGCTGCTGTCCGCCAGTTCCGGATACCGGAAAATATTATTGGCTCCGCTGGTATACACCGGAACATCTTCCTCTTCCGGAGAAATAGCTTTCGCTACGGCATCCAGTACCGTACTCACCACTCCGCTGTGGACACCCGCCTGTTCTTTCAGTTTGGTGATCATGCCAAGACTAATTTCTTCAATCGTTAGTCCGTTCAGCTGCGTGTTCAGCAACAAATTCAATTTTAAAATCTGTTCATCATCAATCGGCTCATCTAAGGTTACAATCTGATTCTTCACCAGATTTCCCTCCACAACAATTACCGCTAAAAGCTGTGCTTCATTCAGTTTTGACAGCTGTATGAACTTCACTTTATTATGATGATACGATGGACCGGTTATCATGGTAGCATAGTTTGTATTCGAAGCAAGAATCTTAACCACCTGTTTCAATACTTTTTCCATCCGATCAGTCTTCTCAATCATCATCTCTTTAATCTCGGATACTTCTTTCTCCTTCTCTCGCATCAGTTCATCAACATAGAGACGATACCCTGCGTCAGAAGGAATCCTGCCAGCTGATGTATGCGGCTGAACAATATATCCCAGATCCTCCAGATCCGACATCTCATTCCTTATCGTAGCAGAACTGAGATTCAGATCCGTATATTTGGAAATGGTTCTGGAGCCTACCGGTTCACCGGTTTCCAGATAGGTCTGAATAATCGCCTTTAATATTTTCTTTTTTCGCTCATCCAGATCATTCACTCTGTTCACTCCCTTTCTGCCATCTCTTTTGTAGTTGTTAGCACTCATCTTTGTGGAGTGCTAACATCTATGTACTTAAGATAGCACCGGGTCTTATATTTGTCAATGGTTTTTTCAAAATTTTTATAATTCTTCCAGATTCTTTTTCAATTCTATCATTTTATCACGAAGTTCAGCCGCCATCTCGAAGTTCAGCTCTGCCGCTGCCGCTTTCATCTGTTTCTGAACTTTTCCGATCAGTTCTTCCAGTTCCTTCCGGCTCATGGATTCCATATCTTTCTGCAGTGTCTTCTCCGTCTTTGCCACTTCTTTCGAGATACTGATCAGATCCCGCACTGCTTTTTTAATGGTCTGCGGAGTAATACCATTTTCCTTATTATATTGTTCCTGCAGTTCCCGTCTTCTCTGAGTCTCATCCATGGCCCGGCGCATAGAATCAGTAATCGTATCTGCATACATAATGACATGACCTTCCGCATTTCTTGCAGCACGCCCGATGGTCTGAATCAAAGATGTCTCCGAACGCAAAAATCCCTCTTTATCCGCATCCAGAATTGCCACAAGAGAAATTTCCGGGATATCCAGTCCCTCTCTCAGAAGATTGATTCCCACAAGCACATCAAATACATCCAGTCTCATATCCCGGATAATTTCTGTACGTTCCAGAGTATCTATATCAGAATGCAGGTACTTGACACGGATTCCCATATCTTTCATATAGTCCGTCAATTCTTCTGCCATTCGTTTTGTCAGTGTAGTCACCAGAATCTTATGATGCTTTTCCACTTCTTTATTGACCTCACTGACCAGATCATCAATCTGTCCCTCCACCGGACGAACTTCCACATATGGGTCAAGCAGGCCGGTGGGCCGGATGATCTGTTCTGCACGAAGCATCTCATGATTCTCTTCATAAGGACCAGGCGTTGCCGATACAAACAACACCTGATCAATCCGCTGTTCAAACTCTTCAAAGTTCAGCGGACGATTATCTTTGGCGGACGGAAGGCGGAACCCATAATCTACCAGTGTACCTTTTCTGGACTGGTCCCCTGCATACATTCCCCTTACCTGAGGAACCGTCATATGAGACTCATCGATAATGATCAGATAATCATCACCGAAATAATCCATCAATGTATATGGCGGCTCTCCCGGCTTCAAACCGGCCAGATGACGGGAATAATTCTCGATTCCGGAGCAAAAACCGGTTTCTTTCATCATCTCCAGATCAAAATTCGTTCTCTCACTGATACGCTGTGCTTCCAGAAGCTTGTCTTCACTCTTAAAATATGCAACCTGCTCCCTCAGTTCTTCTTCAATCGCTTTGGATGCCTCCAGAATTCTTTCCATGGGCACCACATAATGAGATGCCGGATAGAGGGCCACATGATTCAATTCCCTCTTAATCTCACCGGTCAGCACATCCACCTCTGTTATTCTGTCCACTTCATCCCCGAAAAATTCTATCCGGATCGCCACATCTGACTCGTACGCCGGAATAATCTCTACTACATCTCCACGTACCCGGAAGGTTCCCCTGTGAAAATCCATCTCGTTCCGGTCATACTGCATATCAATCAGACTGCGGATCACATCGTCCCGGTCTTTTTCCATCCCCGGGCGAAGAGAAATCATCATGTTCTGATAATCCTGCGGACTTCCGATTCCATAGATACAGGACACACTGGATATGATGATTACATCCCTGCGTTCAGATAGGGCTGCCGTCGCAGAAAGACGAAGTTTGTCGATTTCCTCGTTGATGGCAGAGTCCTTGGCAATGTAGGTGTCCGTAGAGGGGACATAGGCTTCCGGCTGATAATAGTCATAGTAGGACACAAAATACTCCACGGCATTATTAGGGAAAAATTCTTTAAATTCCCCATACAGCTGGGCAGCAAGGGTCTTATTATGAGCTATGATCAGTGTTGGTTTATTTAATTGTTGGATGACATTCGCCATCGTGAATGTCTTACCGGAACCTGTAACACCGAGAAGTGTCTGGCACTGGTTGCCTTCTTTGAAGCCTTTTACTAACTGTTCGATTGCCTGCGGCTGGTCGCCGGTCGGGGCGTATTCTGATACTAATTCAAAATGATCCATGAAATCCTCCTATGAATCTATTATTTACATTTTCTGATGCCATTATATCAGAACATAAAACAAAAGTACAGAACGACCGAATGTTTGTTCTGTACTTTTTCTAATATAATCGGATTTGTCTGCATAACAATCACCTCATTCTGAAAGTTTCCGTTGCACTTCCCCTTGGAAATTATCGGACTATCTGTAGCTCCTTTTCCACGATAATGTATACTCCTGCGTCTACGTTTTGAACATAAGCGTGGTATCCATCCTTTTCCGCTGAAAAAGTTGCCATGATATCAAATGAATGTTCCTCGTCTCTGAGCTCTGTAATTCCAAGTCCGAAGTATTTTTCTAAAAATGCTTTTGTATCCCGGATAATCCCAGCCACATTTCCATCATTCATTCTCAAACATCTTACCCTCTGCAATGCTTTCCAACGCCTGTATGGCAATCTCATATGAAATCTTCTCTTCTAATAGCCCTTCTGTCAAATTCCGATAATCCGCTCTATATACAGTCTCTTTTATAATTTTTCTCAACAGTGCTGGAATATCTACATTATCCCGAGCAGAAGGACAAACAGGTGAATCCTTTCTCACCTTTCTTACTTCCTGCACCAATTTATGATATTCCTCATCCTGAGGAACCAGCGGCAATAATTTGTAAATATCATATATATGTCTGGAATGTTTTTTAACCTTATCCTGCAGATAATAATCACAAACAGCAAATACTTTATCAACCAACGTTCGATCCAATCCCTGCACTTTCATTTCAAATGGAGCAAGACCATATACCTGAACAAATTCAGGTGCCTCTATCTCCATCATTTTTCCAATATAATTGCTGACTGGCAACAATACCGTTGGAAACGCAACTGCTGTATAAGATGTTTCTACTAATACCGCTGGCTGTACTACAATTCCGTTCTCTGGCAATGCTGATTCATATGCAATAACATATCTATTGTAATCCCGACGTCTTCTTGTTTCCGCAAGATTCGTAATCTTTAATCCCATTGTTTCTACAATTTCCACAATGACTTCTTTCACCTTTTTCTTCTGCCCCTGTGATAATGACATATCAATTGTCACATCTATATCTTCCGAAAAACGCTTTATAACCTGATGACATTTCGACAGCGAAGTTCCCCCTTTGAAAACAACAAAGGAAAGGTTTTCCGCCAATTTTTTCAGGATCATTGTAACATAATAGTCTTTTTCTACAGCCTCTGACGATATACCAGTCTGATATACAGCCAAATTAATTGCTTCCCGAAATCTCTCTTTATCATTATGAAGGTATTCCATATAACAACCTCGATTCAAACAAATTTCTATAAATCTTATCCGGATAATATCCCAAATATTTTTCCAGATCCTCAAATCGGATTGCATTGTCTTTCAGATATGCACACAGGCTTTTTTGTAATTCTTCACCTGTAATTTCTGCAAAATAATCAATATCCTTCATTAAATCCAAAAATTGCAATATCCGATAATTTTGCTCATTAACTGGAATTCTAGGACGCCGAACAATTACCCTGGAATTTGCAAGAGTAATTTCTCTCCGATCATTAGTCGCTTTATTGGTAACAACTTCACACACCATAGAAACTTGAGTGGTAAGACCTAACTGATTAGCAAAAGTAACTCCGCTGATATAACCACATCGTTCATTTTTATCCTGCAGATATTTTCGTTCTATAACTCTATTCATCGAAAGCTGCGTTCCCGACTTAAATATACTTTTCTTTGGTATGAAATAGATGCCTGTGTCATATCGTTTGAGTAAACCAGTATCTGTCAGCTTCTTTATCTGCTGGCGTATATTATTTTCTGACATACTACCATATTCGATATCTGCAACAAAAATAGGTTCATTTTCACCATATGTTTCTTTTAAATACTCATATAACACATCCATCCCTCCAATCAAAATATTTTTGAAATATCGTTCTTCAATTTTATTATATCATCATTTTTGAAAAATGCAACGAAACTTCAGAAGTAACAATCCTGATTTATCTTGAAAGAAGATAAATCCTCCGGTGAATTACAACGCAAAAGCTCTACAATTCCAATCTCATATAGATTACTTCCTGATAACCTGTTATACGTGAACGAAAACCCTTAGGATTTCTCCCATATTCTGTAAATCCAGCTTTTTCATACATGGATATGGCTCTCTCATTTTCAGCAACTACGCTAAGCTCCAGCTGTGCATAACCTGCCTGCCTTGCACATTCCATGCAGGCGTCCATGAGTGCCTGTCCAATCCCAAGTCCCCAGAATTCTTTGGCAACGCTAATACCGAATTCAGCACGATGCCGTACCTTATATTTATTACCTACTGCTTCAATTCCGGCAGTTCCAGCCACCGTACCGTTAACCACAGCAATGATCTCAATCTCATTTTCACTCTCAGATTTTTCTTTCAGAAACTGACTTTCCTGAATTGCATCAAAGCTGCTCTCATCCGGGTAAGAAAGCAGATAATCAGTTTCTTCATGGGTAAGATTAAAATTATCAAGTACAAGCTGTCCATCACTTTCCGTTCCATTTCTCAGACAACATTCCATCCCATTTTTTAATACGATTGTCTTATTATATTTCACTGTAAAAGCCTCCACTGCATGTATTTGCTCCAAACACCTGATTCAGCCATGTAATACACCACTCCACCCATCGTGCATTGTATTTGCTTTCTGTTCCGACTTCATTTGTGCACACAGACATCCCATGTTTTCCCTCGGGGAAAATATGTAGTTCCAGTGGTACATGGGCTGCAGACAATGCCGCTGCCATTTTCAGACTGTTTTCCACCGGTACCGTTCCGTCCGTAGCAGTATGCCACAAGAATGTAGGTGGTGTCTGTGAGGTCACATGACGATCCAGCCCGAACCACTGGTATTCACTTCCCCCTTTTTCATCACCGCTCACCTTTCGAAGAGAACGTTCATGTGCATGCTCATCGGATGTAATAACCGGATAACACAAAATCATGGCATCGGGACGAATATGCTCCTGACGCCCAAATACACGCAGGAATTTCTCATCCTGATATAAGGTACCAAGGGAGGCTGCCAGATGACCTCCTGCTGAAAAACCACAAACCGCAATTTTGTCCGGTAATGTATGCCATTCTTCCTTATTCTTGCGAATTTGTGCCATCGCACCAGCTAATTCACACAATGGCCGCAGATTTCTGGCATTTTCCTCAACGGAGTATTTCAAAATAAATGTATTGTATCCGGCTGCATAAAACACATCAGCCACCGGATCCGATTCTCGCTCAGATATATGGTCATAACCTCCTCCGGGACAAATCAGAACTGCCGGATACAGCTTTTCTGAAATAGTTCCTGATTCATCCAGGCCATGAATTCTTGCTCTCACACTGCAGTCTGTTGTTCCTTCCGGGGTAAAAGTAAATGTTTTCATAATATTTCCTCACTTTATCATATTGCTGATTATTTGTTCTAATTATAGCAAAAATTTCTGGTTGTGCACATTTATTTCACGGACAGAGGACAGTTCTCTGTCCGGCATACACCTGTTTCCTGTCAGGTCGCAAATCCTTTGTACTGCGTCATATACAAATCATAATATTTTCCCTTTTGTGAAAGCAGCTCATCATGACTGCCCCTTTCCACAATTTCCCCATGATCCATCACAACGATCAGATCCGCATCCCGAACCGTGGACAACCTATGGGCGATAGTTATACTGGTGCGATTCTCCATAACAAGCTGCATGGCATCCTGAATAGCTTTTTCTGTTCGTGTGTCCACATTGGAAGTGGCTTCATCCAGAATCAAAATCTTCGGGTCAGCAACAAATGCCCGGGCAATCGCCAGAAGCTGCCGCTGTCCCTGACTGATATTCTCTCCGGAACCGGTCAATACCGTATCATAGCCCTGTGGCAGCATTTTGATCATTTCCCTGCATCGACTCATTTCCACTGCTTTTTCCAGCTGCTCCTCTGTGGCATCTGGATTGCCGTATTTCAGGTTTTCCCGTACGGTACTGCTGAACAGCACGGTATCCTGTAATACTATGGCCATATTCTGCCGCAGGCTTTCACGTGAAATATCCTGAATATTCTGTTTGTTGATTCGAATCTCACCACTGTCAATATCATAAAAGCGCATCAGCAGATTGACAATCGTAGTTTTTCCACTTCCGGTTGCCCCGACAAGTGCTACTTTTTTGCCAGAGGGTACTGTAAGAGAAAAATTACGAATGACCGGATGCTCAGGCGTATAGGAAAACTGTACATTATGGAAGGTAACAGCAGCATCGTTTTCTTGTACAAGAGTTTCCCCCGTTTTATCTTCATTAATCTCATCCAACACGGCAAATACACGCTCTGCTCCGGCAATAGCTGTCTGAAGCTGACCATAAACCTGAGCAAGTTCATTGATCGGACGGCTGAATTGTCTGGCATAGACGATAAAAGCAGATATAACACCCACAGAAATCAACCCGTGTACGGAGAAATAACCGCCGAACGCCGCAATGATAACAAAACCGATATTACCGATGCAATTCATAATTGGTCCCATAACACCACTAAATATATCGGTTTGAATCCCGGCTCTGGTAAGGGAATCTGCCGTATGACAAAAATTCTCTGTAGTAATATCCTGATGATTATAAGCTACAACCGTTCGATAACCGGAAATCATCTCCTCAACGGTTCCGTTCAATTGTCCGAGAAGCATTTGGCGGCGACGCAAGTATTTCCGAACTTTACTGGAGAGAAATTTCGTAGCCAACAATGTCAGAATTACAGTCGCACAGCTCAAAATAGCGAGCTGCCAGCAATACCACAACATAATCAATGCCGTTCCGATGATGGTAAGAACACCGGAAAATAAGGATGGCAGTGACTGGGATATGGTGGTGGATATATTTTCCACATCATTGGTCATACGGCTCATCACATCACCATGCGAATGAACATCAAGATAACGGACAGGAAGATCCACTATTTTTCCAAACAGTTCTTCCCTCATCTTTTTTACAATACACTGACTCAGCCGGGCACTTAACAGTCCCTGCAAAAGCTGGCATCCGCTGTAAAGCAGGTAGACAGCAAGCATGCATAATAGTGTTGAATTCAGTTGTCCCGAACCGGTTCCTGCGATGATATCAATCGCATTGCTCTGCAGGCTTGGTGCGTACACACCACACAGGGTACCGAAAATAACAACTGCAAGCATACCAAATACCAGTATTTTTTCATGGATAAAATAAGCAATGATTCTTTTCAGTGTATCACCTACATTTTGGGCATGCTCAGCTTCCACAAAACGTTCCCGTGAGCGCATACCCGGTATATTTCTCATTTCCAGTTTCTGGTCTCTGGGTTCACTCATGACTTTCTTCCTCCTTTTTAATCTGCGAATAATAGATAGCCTGATAAATACTGCAGGAAGAAAGTAATTCTTCATGAGTACCGGATGCTGCGATTCTTCCCTTATCCAGAACAACGATTCGATCAGCTCTGCGCACAGAAGCAATTCGCTGAGCCACGATAATCTTCGTGGTTCCGGGATGTGACTGCTGCAAAGCATCATAAAGATTGGCTTCTGTTTTCAGATCGAGGGCACTGCTGGAATCATCAAAAATCAGAATTTCCGCTTCCTTAACGACAGCCCTTGCAATAGAAAGACGCTGTTTTTGTCCTCCGGATAAACTCATCCCACGTTCCGCAACCATAGTCTGATACCCCTCCGGTGTTGAAGAAATAAAATCATCTGCCTGTGCAGTTACTGCTGCAGATTTGATTTTTTCTGATGATGCTTCCGGTGCACCCCATGCAATATTTTGTTCAATGGTTGTGCTGAACAGTTCACTTTTCTGCAGTGTAGATGCTATCTTTTGCCTGAGATCTTTTTGCCGATATTCACGGACATCCACACCGTCAACCAGAACAGCTCCGGATGTCACATCATAAAAACGGGGAATCAGACTGACAAGAGAAGTTTTCCCACATCCGGTAGCGCCCATGACGGCAACGGTCTCACCCCGGTGAATAGTCAGATTGATATGTTCCAGCACTGACTGTTTTGAACCGGGATAAGAAAAAGAAACATCACGAAATTCGATTTCCCCATACTGTTCCGTATTTCCGGCAAACGTTCCATCTTTCAAATCTGATTCACTGTCCAGTATTTCCCAGACACGTTTCCAGGATGCCAGACCTCTGGAAATATTCTGAAAAATCATAACAAGCATCAATACTCCATTCAGAAGCTGAGTCGTGTAAGTGATGGCTGCCATGATCACTCCGGGCGTTGCCGCACCGCTGGTGACTTCCACAGAACCCACCAGCAAAATGACTGCTACCACAATATACATTAAACTGTTAATGACAGGGTTCATAAAAGCAAAAATAATCAGGATACGCAGCTGGGTTTTAACCAGTTCATCATTGGCCTTTCCAAAGCGAAGCTTCTCATAAATTTCCCGGACACAGGCTTTGATGATACGGATACCTGACACATCTTCCTGCATGATATCGTTAAGGATATCAAGCTGTGCCTGCAATCTGGAAAATAAGGGATTGGCTTTCCAGAGGCAGAAAGCAAGGCAGCCAACAATAAACGGAAAGGCACACACGACTATGATCCCAAAGTCTCTGTTCAGCCGAAACATGAAGTAAATGCTTCCGAACATCAAAAGAGAGGTACGAATCATTCCACGAACAAATTGGGATACAAAATTCTGCACCTGCGTAATATCGTTTGTAACTCTTGTTACAAGCGAACCTGTTCCAAACCTGTCAAGCTGTGGAAAAGAAAACGTCATAATCTTTCGGAAGCAGTCTTTTCTAATTTCGTTTCCAATATTCTGTCCCGATATATGCACAAAGACATTATTCATGGAACCGCATAATCCACCAAATAAAACGAGTCCAATCATCTGGGCACCCAAAGTCCAGATAATAGTAAGATTACCATATCCGCCATGATTCAGTCCCAGCACTCCATCATCCACGATCCTGCTCATAATACCTGGCTGGAGCAGATCCATCAGTACTTCCCCAATCATAAACAAGGCTGCCAGTATGGCAAATAGTAAATATTGTTTGATATACTTCCACATAAACTGATATACCTCATTTTCGATACCGCTGTTCCCAGTCGGTATTTATTTTTTCAAGTAATGTAAGCAATTCCGTTTTTTCATCTTCCGACAAACAGGAAAACATTTCCTCGTGCCGACGGCGGCGCTGATTTACCGCCTGGGAAGCCAGTTCTCTTCCCTTGTCACTAAGCTGTATATCCGCAGTGCGGCGGTCGCTTTCACTGGGAGTGCGCATAATCAATTCTGCACATTCCAGTTTTGCAATGACTTCACTGGCAGATCCGGGCTGAATACCCAGCCTCTCTGTCAATGCCCGCTGCGTAATCTTTCCAACCTCATGTAAAATAATCAATATTCTTTTTTGACTGCCCCTCCCTTCATATAGCGAACGCATGGTATGACTGATATCCCTAAGATTCATAATCAGTTTATCATTGATATTAGCTGCCAGATTGCGCTCAAGCTGATGTAATTGGTGCGATTTCTTATGTTCATGCATTTTCATAGACAAAACTCCTTTCCATTCCCAAATATATCAAGGTACCTTTGTATTATATTATTCTTTTTGTTAAATGTCAAGGTACCTTTATTTTCTATAGACCACACTTTCCCCATAGTTTCAAAATTGTATGGCTGAATTGTAACTTCAAGATAAAATAAGTGACTGAGGGAGGTGTGCATAGCACCAAAGTTTCTATGCATATCTCCCTCAGTCACATTCTCATTCCTGTGTCAGTACTTCAACCTTACAACTATGTTTCTTTTTCTTTTTATCGTATGCAATACCTACCAAAAGAATCCTCTGCGGTTTTTTTCCTGTTTTGGTCGTTTTTACTGTAAATCGCTCTGCGTAGTTTTTGTTCTTTATCTGTTCAATTGCATACTCCGGTGAATGGTCTACTTTCAATTCAAGAATAATACCATCCGTTGCCAGCGGTGTTTCCGGATAAAAGATAAAGTCCACATATCCTTTCCCTGCTTTTTCTTCTCGTTCCATTCGGTAATTATCCCGTGCAGACAATTCAAGTACGCCTCGGCGTACTTGCTGCGAGGTGCGCGTCATGCTTTGCATGACATAATACATCTGCGCACCTCTGCAATCCGCCGGAGGCTTTATCTTGGAAGGAGATTGGACTCCCACCAAGACTAATTTGTTGCCA
>JALERM010000191.1 GCA_022764165.1 Eubacterium sp.
CCATAATGTCGGCTTATACTAACCATGCAAGGAATGATAAGAAAGCCGGACGGAGGTGAGAACAGGATGGGTGACAGGACAATTTTACATAGTGATATGAATTGTTTTTATGCCAGCGTAGAAATGCTGCATCATCCGGAACTAGCGGGAAAGCCACTTGCTGTAGGCGGCGATCCGGAAGCAAGACATGGTATTGTGTTGACGGCAAATTATATTGCGAAGAAATGTGGTGTAAAAACCGGGATGGCGCTCTGGCAGGCAAAACAGGTTTGCCCGGAAATCATTTTTGTACCGCCGAGGATGGATCTGTATTTGAGATTTTCCAGTATGGCGAGAGAAATTTATTCAGAGTATACGGACAAAATTGAGCCGTATGGAATAGATGAAGGATGGCTGGATGTGACGGAAAGCAGCAGCATCAAAGGCGATGGAATGAAGATCGCACAGGAAATCAGTGACCGGATTAAGTATGAACTTGGTATTACCGTGAGTATTGGTATTTCCTGGAACAAGATATTCGCAAAACTTGGCTCTGATTATAAAAAGCCGGATGCCATCACACAGTTTCATCGAGGAAATTACAAAGAAATCGTCTGGGGGCTTCCGGTGTCAGATTTACTGTATGTTGGCAGGCAGACAAACAAGAAATTGCAGAAGCTTGGGATCCATACCATTGGCCAGCTGGCACAGACAGATGAAAAACTGCTGGACAGCCATTTTGGAAAAATTGGCCTTGTATTATGGGCATTTGCGAATGGATATGATTCGGATCCGGTTTGTATGGAAGGATATGAAGCTCCGGTCAAGTCCATTGGAAACAGTACAACGACACCGAGAGACCTGGAAACAGATCTGGATGTATGGATCATTCTGATGGCATTATCGGAGAGTGTATCTGCCAGATTGCGGAAACATGGTTTCAAATGTAATGTGGTGGAAATAGCAATCCGGGATAACGGGCTGAACAGCATAACAAGGCAGAAGCGTATCAGCCAGCCGACGAATATTACGGATGAAATTGTAAAAGCAGCATTTGAATTATTTAAGAAACATTACAGATGGGAGCATCCGATACGGAGCCTTGGCGTGAGGGGGTCTGATCTGGTAATGGAAGATATTCCGGTTCAGCTTGATCTATTTAATAATCAGGAGAAACGGGAAAAATTAGAAAGGATGGATCGGGCTGTGGATGAGATCAGACGACGGTTTGGATATTTCAGCATACAGCGGGCAGCAATGTACCAGGATAAAGTCTTATCCCACTTGGACGCCGGTACACATACGGTCCATCCTCACAGTTATTTTCATGGATAATGGGAGGGATAGATTTGAAACAGACATTAACCAGAAAACAGGAAGAAAGCTATCAGTGCATTGTAAGATTTACTGAGGAGCATGGATTTCCGCCAACAGTCAGGGAACTGGGGGCATTACTGGGAGTTGCTTCAACATCAACGGTATTTTCCAGGATCAGGCAGTTAGAGAAAAGTGGATATATCCGGAGAGTTCCGGCATCTCCAAGAGCAATCGAAATCCTGTGATGGAGGTGCGGCATGAATAAGGTATATGTTGATGTGGTAGCAGAGTTCAGTAAAGAAGGATGCCTGATTCCAATTTTATTTGTTTGGGAAGACGGCAGAAAATACAAGATTGATAAGGTGCTTAAGATTGAACGCTGCGCCAGCAGGAAAGCAGGCGGTGTTGGTACGATGTACACCTGTATGGTACAGGGTAAGGAAAGCCATTTGTTTTTTGAAGTGGATAAATGGTTTATGGAAAGGAAGATTTCATAATTAAAAAGAAGAATATTAACCGGCGGAGATAGTCACTTTCCCTTTATATCCCGTTGGTTTTACATAAGGATCCGTATTCTGATCAGCTGGTATTCCCCACAAATACCATTTAGGATATGGATCCTGCAAAGTGTAATTTAGATTGCTTTCCATCAAAATCATGGGGAAGGCGAACTGGTCTGCAAGACCTACCAGTTAGTGTGATTGTTGATAAGGAGAAATATAGATTTATGACAGACAGAGATTATGCAATTAAATCAATGAAAGAGATTACGTTCCAGATGGCGACCCATGCACAGGATTATCTGGAAGTAACCATGGACAGGCATTATGAAGACATAAAGGCATTGATGGTGAATTACCAGAAACTGATTCTGGAAAATAAGATGGTACTGGAAGAACTGGAAATGGAGTGCCAGGAGAAGATCAATGAGGACATGGCATATGCATTGAGTTATCTTGATATTTATGGGAAACAGCTGAATGTGACGAAACTGAGACATGAAATGAACAATCTGATGATCATATATGGATTGTCGGATATGGTTTACCGGGGTATTACGTTGGTGAAATATTATGCTCCGGATGGAGTAACGCTCAGCGAGATTATCCATTCCTGTTTTTGCAGCCATTACAATAAAACGGATGTGGAAGTCCAGCAGGAACTTGGCATTGGAAGGACTTCGTTTTATAAAATGAAGAAACAGGCATTGCGGTATCTTGGCTTCTACTTTTACGAGATCGTAGTGCCGCAGGCAAAAAACAAAAGATTCAAACCCTCCTTGGGTGTGGAAGAAGAGTAGGTGAGTGGGATGAGATACGAAAATTCAATGGTAAAGATTGCCGACGATATTATCCGGGATCAGCAGGCAGAGAGGAAGGTTCAGAACAAAAAACAGAAATGGCATGATGAATATGCGACCTTGAAATTCTTTCGGTACATATGCAGAAATGTTGGAAACCTTCAGGAAGGAGAAATCCAGCGTTTGATATGGCAACTGAAACAGTCAGATAAGAAAGCAGTCGAAAAGCATTTAAAAGGCTATGCGTGGGAATTTGATTATGAGAAAATGTTTTCTACATTGACGCAGAATCCTGTTTGTCAGAAAGTATGCCAGAAAAATAAATATACAAGCTGGGTGCATCGCATGCTTTTTGTTGGAATATTCTGAACGCCTGCAAAAACGCATGATTTTTCATTTTCGAATATACTGTCTTTGTCAATAACTCGTGACTTTAGTCATGAGTTATTGACTGGGTTTAGAGGTTCTTCCCCTTATTAAGAATCCTGCAGCGTTTTCTGTATTTTTTCCAGAAAGAATAATAATAAAAGTAAAAGTCACTCTTTTGGTCTTCAGGCAGCGTTTCGTGAAGCAAAGTAAGCGGATCCATGCCAAGCAGGGTCATGATCGAAAATATCTGGTATTTCTTCATAAAACGAGTACCGTCCATGGAAGTAAAAAATACATACATTTCCTTAACAGAGTGAAATGGATGATAATGTTCGATTGCATACTGAAGGCAGATACAGATTTTGGTTATGCCCTCAGGGCCGGTCGCATATTCCCTTGGAAATTGCACTTTTCCGTTAAGGATTCGTTTGTACATATTGATCACGCTGTCTTCCACAGAAAACGGCATAATATCAGGATACAGTTTATGCATTACATAATAATAATCCTTATCTTTTTCCAATTCGAGTGGAAATTCTATGTAATTGATCATCATACGCATTTTCATCATATCAACGATCCGGGCATTGAACAGGGCACATGCCTGTTTTGGAGTCCACTTTAGCAGCTTTTCACATGCATACCGGATACATTCTAATACCAGATCTTCCGTACATATGTTGTCCTCAAAAAAATATTGTGAGAATTCCTTTCGTTCACCTATCAATAATTCTTCATACTCCTCGATAAAGTTTGATAGCATTGGTATTCCGCATTTCATAAAACAATTCCTTTTCTCAAATTTTTGTTTAATATGGGCGATTTTTGTTTTTTCAGACAATTATTTTGGCTTTTCAAAGGCTTATTCTTCCATATTCAAAAAAAAGGAGGAGGATAACTCATGGCAGATAATATGGCAAGGCAGTCAATCACGCTTGCAATGCAGATAACAGAAAGAGCAGCATCCATAGTAGCAACAGAAGTGAATGCTGTAACAAATCTGCTTCAGGCGGTTGCTGATTATGACAACAGTGCAGAAAAACTATTGGAGTATCAAAAGGAGGGATATGGAAAACTCAATTATAACCTGTGTGATAAGGCGTATTCCGGTGATTTTGAACAGAAGCTTAAACAGGAAGGTGTTGTGTATTATAAGCTCCAGAACACAAGAAATCCAAATTACGATATCTATGTATATCCTGATTGCTATTCCAATCGTGTAACGGATATTGTAAAAGATCATATGATTCAAAATGGAATGGTCAATGTAGTTGGTAAGGATGAGCTGATCAGGTCTTACAAAGGTAAGGGACTGCAATCTATGGATGGACTTTCCCAGAACCAGGTGTCGATCATGAAAGACCTGTTGCGAGATAAGCATGTGACCATTGCACTGACCCCATCTGATAGGGAAGGAAAATATAAATTGTATTTTCATGAAAAGGATAGGCCTTCCATTGAGAAAGCCCTGCTGCAGCATTTGATCCTAACCAATAGCCGCTCGGAATCAAAAGTAGCAGAGGCAATGACATTTGATCTCTTTCATAAACAGCAGTTATTTGAGCACATACGGGATAATAAGGATGGTCACTATTATATCATGAGTGAAGATAAAGATATGATAGAGATCACGCAGAATGGTTTTGCTTATCGGGGTCAGGATGGAAGATATGTTATCTCTAAAGATGATCCTCAGCATCAGGATAAGGCATTTGCGACCATTTCCAGGATGCAGCGTCCGGTGGAAATGACACGGTCTGAATTTCAAGCCTATGCAAAAGCAGGTGAAAAGGATAGAAGAAAGATGTACATACAAAAAGTCAAGGACGAAAAATATCCGGATTACAGTCTATCAATTGCCAAAGAGATGAAGGAACTGGAACGAAAAACCAGTCTGTTGGAGAAAAAGCTTTCTATGGATAATCCGGATCGCCAGCTTTCTGAATATGACCTGTTCAATGACCAGATGAGTTTTACTGCTTTTGAAGAAGAAGAAAACAGGAACATGAATTTTGAAGAATTCAAGAATGATATGGATGAAAAAGAGATTGAAAATATCCACAAGGAGTTTGAACAATATCATGTGGAATCAGAGGAGATCAATTTCAGCCAGTATCAGATCTTATATGAAGAGAGCAGAAGCCAGGATAGGATTCCTTATTTCCTGCGTGATACCCAGGATCGCAATGCCGTACAGGATATCAAGGATGAGATGGATCGTTTCGATTATGTAGATCCTGATGATCATGATGTTCATTAGGAGGTGATTCGATGGCAAAACAGTTAGAAGCTCAGAAAGAAAAAAGTGCAAAAATGATGAATGTCTATATATCCGTAGTGATTGCCTGCTTATGTATGATAGTCTTTGCTCATGCGGCCTATCTTATGAATATGGACTGTCTTTCGATGTCAAAGGCGTTAACACAATCATTAATGGATATTACTGGATTTAAGGATTTTTCAATTTTTCCGATTACCACACAGACAATTTATGGGATACTTGCCGGTATTGGAACCGGAATTGTTGTATTCTTCCTGTTATATAATGAACATGAAAGATTCCGCCACTATACGACAGACCAGGAATGCGGTTCGGCAAAATTCAATGATATGGGAAAGGATATGGATAAATTCTGTATAGAATATAACGAACCGTTTGGAAAGAAAGAGAACGATGGGTATAGTAACATGATATGCAGCAAATCTGTCCGTATTTCTACAATGTTCTGGTTTACCGGAATCAATGCCAATTGTACGGTATTTGGCTCTGCCGGTACCGGTAAATCTTTCCGTATTGTGAAACCAAACATTTTACAGGCGAATTGTTCCTATGTTGTTACCGATCCATCCGGAGAACTACTCCGTAGTACAGGCTCGTTCTTAAAGAAGAAAAAATATAAGATCAAGATTTTTAATCTTTCTGATATGAAACATTCCAATTGCTATAACCCGTTTGATTATATCCGGGATGATGCAGGTGTCATGACTCTTGTCAAGTGCCTGATCAAAAACACAAACCCGAAAGAGGCAAAAAGCGGAGATCCTTTCTGGGAAAAATCAGAAGAGGCTTTGTTATCTGCTTGTATCTATTATCTGAAGGATTTTACGAAAGATAAATCACTGCGTAATTTTTCTTCTGTAATGAAATTGCTGCGTGCAGGGGAACTGAATGAACAGAATCCCAATGCAAAAACAGAATTGGATGAATTATTTGATAAACTTCCGGAAGGATGCATGGCATGGAAAAACTATAAGACATTTAAACTGGCTCCAACCAAAACACGGATGAGTATCATGATATCTTTGGGTGTACGTCTAAATCCGTTTAACGTAGAAGATGTTGCTAACCTGACCCGGATCGATACCTTGGATCTTGCATCTATCGGAGATGAGAAAACTGCCTTATTTATCATTACTCCACAGGCAGACCAGACCTATATGTTCCTGGCATCTATGTTATATTCACAGTTGTTTGAGACATTATACCATAAAGGAGAACATGAACTCCCTCCGGAAGCAGATAACCGTCTCCCAATCCATGTCCGCTGTATCCTGGACGAGATCGCAAATATTGGAGAGATTCCAGGACTCCCATCACGTATGGCGACGATGAGAAAATATAATATTTCCTGTACCCCTATCTGGCAATCGTTGTCTCAGATGAAGTCAAGATATAAGGACGACTGGGAGGAAATGCTTTCCAATTCCAGTACACTGATCCTTCTTGGAACAAATGAAGAAACTACCGCCAAATATTTCAGTGAGATTATGGGAAAAGCAACCATACGTCAGCGAAACAGGAGCCTGTCAGATGGGAGCCGGAAATCTGCCAGCAAGACTTTTCAGCAGACATCCCGTAATCTGATGGACCCCAGTGAGATCGTCCAGATGGACAAGGATGAATGTATTGTGATCGTTACCGGAAGTAAACCAATCCGCGATCAGAAATATGATGCTACGAAACACAAGAACTGGCCGGAAACCAAAAATCTATTCAATTATCGTGATTATGCCGTCTATGATACGACAAAGAATGATGAACGTGATCTATTCATTAAGCAGATGCAGATATCATCGATGATCGATAGCATGCATAAGATGACATTGCCGAAAACTGTTGGAACTGGTGTGTTTATTGTAAAATAAAAATGTAGAAAGTTGCAGACCAAAAATGTAGGTGATTGCAACTACATTTTGTAGGTAATTGCAAAGCTTCAGAATCCCAGGAACGGGCAGCGCCAGCTGGTAGCTCCCAAGTCGGATCTGATGA
>JALERM010000007.1 GCA_022764165.1 Eubacterium sp.
CCATCAGAAATGGCTTGCTGCTTCCAATGTGCTTCCTTCATTTCGATATTACATACCTCTTAGCAATTTCAGAAGTGATCTGGAGAAGTTCCTCTCTGACAGACTCCGGTTCAAGAACCATAACCTTATCTCTGCACGACATCATCCATTTTATCAGACTATATCTTTATCGATATACTCATGCTCAAACAATAGTGTACCATCATCCTGCACCCGAAAAGATTCTGGTCTAAATTCCTCAATCAGATGCCATTTCATTGATGCATCAAACCCCTCCATCCTACATTTTTACATAATAAAAGGACCATGCTCTTCACATAATCCTTCAAAAATCTCTCGATAAACAAAGTCTTTATACAGCTATTTCATATTTCTCTTTCAAATTATTCAGCATGCTATATTTGATCATACCTTCCAACTGCATTCTTCCAACTACTATCCCAGGAGCAATTCCCTGAGCCTTTGCAAATTGAAGCACGCTTCTCTCTGAATAGTCTCTATTTTTTCTAAAAGCTTCAAAATCTTCAGATGTAATCAGAGTGTCACCAGACCATTTATCAGCTTCCTTCTCATCATCTTCTGATGTGCCATTAGGCTGCCCTACATGGCCAAGAGCAATGTGTGCAAGTTCATGGAACAAACTGAACCAAAACTTATCTGCATCCTTTCCTCTTGCTGCAAGACCAACGACAATCTTATTTCCGTCCATAAAGGAAGCACCTTGGAGAAATGATCCTTTAAGGTGTGGAAGAAAAATCAAAGCTATTCCACATTCCGCAAGACACTTCTTTATCTGTGGGCAGAATTCCTTAGGTTTAAGCATCGTCATCTTTCTTATTTCTGGCATGGCAGAAATCAAACCCTTGATATTGATTGGAGCAGTTTGGATATCACGTGCCTTAATCTTTGCTTCCTGAGCCCATGCCATCAAAGCGAGATCACTTTTTTCTGTAATTGCCAGACGTCTACAGGCAATTCTCGTAATCTGCTCGCTCCCAAGAAGTGAAAGCTCAACAACCTCGAAGTATTTCCTAAGATTGACAACCTTTTCCTTAGCATCTCTGGTCTCCGGAATCCATCCGACTTTTGCCATCTCGCTATAAGGAAACTGTTTTGCTATTTCAACATCAGCGTCCATTGCATTCTCTGCTTCTGCCTTAATGATCTTCTCTCTGTAAATTGCCTCAAGGTTATTCCAAAACTTAGCCGGTACACCTAAAACCATCTCTAATCTAACTGCGGTCTCCGGTGTAAGCTGTACATCACCATTAATGAGCTTGCTGATATGCTTCTCAGACATATCCATCCTGGCTGCAAACTCTTTCTGGCTCATACCTCTATCGTTCAACTGCTCTTTAATTGTCGCCCCAGGTGGCGTTGCAATAAAACTGCGACTTCTCACCATAGTCCTACCTCCTTGACTTGTCATCTTGACCATTAATGATAATCGACTATTTCCAAAATGTTGGCTATTTGGATTTCAGCGCCATTCTTCTCGAATACCAATCTGTACGGATGAACCAAATCCACCGCATATTGCCCTTTCCTATTCTGTGTAAGTGAATGACATCGCCCAATATGGAACTGAATCATCATCTCAACAGTATCTGCAGCTTAAATTTCATCCATACGCTGATGTATTTTACCGGCCATTTCCCGACCGTAGGATCTCTCTGCAGTTTTGGCATCCGTACAAACCTTTTTGATTTTGTTATTCTTGTACGTGATATCCAAACCATCACCTCTCTTTCGGATTTACCTTTGAGGTAAATCATGATATCACAGAGATTCCGTTTCGTCAAGCTTTCAATTTACCTCTGAGGTAAAAAGGATCAGACTATTACTTATCTGGTATTTGATGCCGAAGATGCTTCACTGGTTGGTTATTTTTCTCTTGCAGTTAAACCGATTTCTGTCCGCAGATCCGTACTCACTGCCTGTCGTTTTTCTATATCAACGAGGCCATCTTTCTTTTCTTTCCATCAACGGTGCAAAAACTCTGTGTGGTTCTTCCTGATACCAGTAAGCAACCGTAGCCACATCATCCTGTCTTTCAAACAGGCCGCCATGGTATACGCCAATCTGTTGAATTGTTACTTTCAGTTCCTTTTCAAACACAATGGGATCCATGATATGCCATCTGTAAAAGCTGCGCTGAGGCATCTGGTCATCATTATGAAAATCATGGTGAATAAACGTATCATGATGAGAATAATAAGGATATCCCATAAACGGAGTGCAAAATGTATTTTCTATTGTTTTTCCATTTTCCTGCGATGCAAAACTCCATGCACCGCCAAAATAATCCTCCGTTCCGGTTCCACATATAGTAGGATATTTGCTGTCACCATCCATATAGAACTTTACTTCCCCTTCTCCATACCAGTACCGTTCCAACGTAGTCAAAGCCATATACGTTCCCACATACTGCCCTCTCCCTTTTACACCATCCAAAATAACATAATCTTCACCTTTTTAGGTGATTCTTTGTCGCCTCCACTGTGCATGAAAATATCCCATACCCGGTTCCAGTTTTTCATCCAGATAATAATCGACCTGATAAAAAAACGCAGGAACGTCTTCATCGCACTGATTCTCCACCGTAATTTTGGCCTTCTTATAAAAAGGCATTGGAAAATATGTATTAAATCCCCGTGTCGGATTCACTACAATCGGCAGAGAATTTACCTGATATGATACTCCAAATCCACAGCAAAAAAAATCACCTAATGGACTTTCTACTGATGGTTCTGATTCATCATCCCAGTATATACGCAATACCAGATCCCGCAAAACATATCGGTTTCTATCACTTGTTCGGTCTGTCACCGTCACCCAGATATGCTGAATCATTCCCGGACCTTCTATTTCTGCTAAGGTTACCGTTTCTCCTGCCCGGATCTGCGGAACACATGGAGAACCTTTTCTCGATGGACCCAAATCGCTGGCTGCCATTCCTCCTGCACCTTTTTCACCTGTACGATTCTCCCAATTAATGCTTCTGGATTTTCCTGTTCGTAAAACAGGAAGTCGACTCATTTCAAACATCGTTTTCATTCCTCACTTTCTTTTTTCATATCTATCTCCGTTTCTTGCTCTCGAAACTCTCTACACATCATCGGGGTCAGGTACCATTAACGGTCTCATTAACTTCGTCCTCAATCTCATCCAAATTCTGCTCCAGCAAATCTTCCACCTTACATCCCAACGTCTGAGCCAGTGCAATCAGGTTCACACCTGCAGCCTTATTAATATCCTTCGCACGCTGCTCGTACTGCTGGATCATCCGCAGACTCACACCAGATTTCTCAGCAAGAGTTTTTTGCGAATACCCTATTGACTTACGCAAGATCTGCAATTGGGTTGGCGGATTATTTCTTCGAATCATACTGTTAATCGTATCCACAAATTTATCTTCTACTGCTTCATGAAGCGTAGGGTACAATTTCAAAATCTCCTGCATGGAAATATGCTGCTTGATATTTTTAAAACTTCTGCCAGTGTACCACTGATAATAAGCTAATATCCACCCACACCAATATTCCGGCGAATAATCATAAACAACTTCCGCCTCAGGCAATTCTCGTTCCCAACCGGAACGCTCAATCACTTCCCACACCAATTCTGTGCCTGACATTCCGGACACAAACTTAGGAACACCAGAACCAAACTGGTCAGCAAGCCCTCCAGCTATGAACACATCCATAAAATCGTCCAGTTTTATTCCACAGTCATTCGCCGCATAATCGAAAGCTTCTCCAAGATTCCTCATGGCATCATCCAGGTATTGTTTATCGTAAGCGTGGATCATCGGCTTTTACCTCCTCGCGAATAATATCCCTCATATAAAGACCATCTATATCTTCCTTCTCAAGTTCTGCAAAAAAACCAGCCCTCGCCTCATCATCTCTGACTTTTCGACGTGCATAATATACGGTATTATCAGCTGATTTATATGAAACAAACTTAGTTGACTCAAATGCTTTCGGAGATTTCAACACAAACTGTTCTCCCAACTTTCCCAATCTCATTGCATGACTTAATTGCCCCAACGAAATTTCATTATTTACAAAAGCACGGGCAAACGAAAAATAGGAATCATCGGCACGGTATCCGATGAGTGCATCGTAATCATCAATATCAACAAGGAAATGCTCCTTCAGCCATTCTGCTCCCCTTTTCATAACTGGTGTGGACAGGCGAAGCTTACGATACGTCATCAACAACGCCAGCCAATGCAAAATGGTATATTCGTCAGCTGAAAGATTCAAAATTCTCAAATTATCTGTTTCAATCTCATATTGATTTGCATATCCATCTACGCCTTCTGTACAAGCCCATTCCTTTGCCAACTCTAAATTTTCAGTACAATAAAAACCTTTGCCATAATCATTGTATGCTTTCCCTTTTCCATATATCGGTTTTTCTATTATTTCCGGGGAACCGTGATATAAAACCAACTTACTCATAATATTATCTCCTCGTTCATATATCTCTATAGAGTCATATTTATATAAGTATATCTCCAAAGAGTTATTTCGTCAATGTACTTAAGAAGAAATATCCTTTTGCTATAAGCCGCAGCACTCATATAAAATTGAATCCAACTGACATCATTCAGCAGGACGATATTCCTTATGCTTCATAACGTTCTTTGCGTGAAGCGTTCAATCAACTATTTGCAGTTTCCCGTCCTGATTCAAATCAATTCGCCGCATTCTCGGTCTTGCGGATAGAATACGGGAAATATCACCCTCGACGGATGTGAAGTCATTGGGTGTATAGGGTACGGAAAATACAAAATTCTCTGCTGCTCTGATTTCTTCTCTTCTCAAAACTCCAGAGCCACGCTGTGCAATTTCATCCAGAATCTCGAGGCAGATACAGGACAGTCCCCGATAAGGATCATTTTCATCAAATCTGCCTTTTACATTTGAATCAATATCAAAAGACTGGAGATCCTCAGCAAACCATATTCGCTGGTTTTCCCAAAGCAGCATTTCATCACCATATGAATAATAATCCCCATTTTTCAACTGGGAAAAAGGCGTATGACCATGAATGATACATGCTCCGGCTTCTTGAAGGCCAGACATGGAAACGAGATTTTTGCGAATATAGTCCACTTCGTGACCAGATAATTTGACGTAAGGGAGCATCATACCTTCCGAAATCCAACTTAATTTTTTTAAAAAAGTGTCTTGACAAATGGGTTCACTTTAGTTTACGGGAAAACTTCTATCGCAACACTACCTCCTCGAACAATCTCTATTCGATTTCATGTTTCAACTGAAATCATTATACCATTTCTCTTTCCAAATACAAGTGTCCCGGAAACGAATTCATCCTTACCTGCTTTGACACAAAAACCGCCGCATCTACGTTCGATTCATCGATGCGGCGGTTTTTGCCATGTCATATTATTTCACCAGCACAAATTTCGCACAATTTACTACACTGCTGTCTGTTCCTACAAATACTTCAAATTCTCCCGGTTCGCTTTCCCAACGGTCATTTTCAGTTAAAAACTGCAGATCCTTTTCCGTTATCATAAAAGTAACCGTCTGTTCTTCTCCCGGTTCCAGGGTTACCTTACAGAAGTTTTTCAGTTCTTTTACCGGACGAACAACACTGGCAGCCACATCATGGATATAGAGCTGGACAGTCTCTGTGCCCTTCACCTCTCCCACATTTTTTACTTTAACAACTGCCTGAATAGTTTCATTTTTATTCATAGTCTCATGGCTCAGTTCTATCGGAGAAACAGCAAATCTGGTATAACTCAGTCCAAATCCAAATGGATACAGCGGAGCATTTGGAATATCCAGATATTTGGATCGGAATCTGTCTTTATCTTTTCCCGGCACATGAGGACGCCCTGTAGAATATTCATTATAATGTACCGGAACCTGTCCCACACAATACGGAAAACTCATTGGTAATTTTCCAGTAGGATTGTATTCACCGGTAAGTACATCCACAATAGCCCTTGCTCCCTCGGTTCCCGGCATCCATACCTGGAGCACAGCCTGGGCTTTTTCAGAAATTTCTCTGATGTCTAACGGTCTTCCTGAAAACAGAACTACAATAACTTTATCATTTACCTGGCTGACTCTGCGTACCAGTTCCATCTGAATCGCAGGGATCTGAATGTTTGCATTACTGGTAGCTTCTCCTGACTGTAGGCGATCTTCTCCAACAGCCAATATTACAGTCTCCGCATCTTTTGCAGCTTTCACTGCTTCCTGCAGCATTTTCTCACACTCTTCCTGAGATACTTCCTGCCCCTGAGTCTCTGTAAATCCTTCCAGTTTCATTCCAGGATCCAGAATCGGAGATCCCTGGCAAAAAGTCACTTCCTGTGCAAATCCCCGTTCAGTCATCGCTTCCCGCAGAGTCGCAGTGTCTTTCGTTTCACCGATAAAGGACCATGCCCCCATCAGGTTACGGTTATCCACATAAGGTCCGATAACTGCGGTGTTTTTCCACTTTTTCAAGGGTAACACGCTATCATTTTTCAACAATACAAATGATTTTCTTGCAGCCTCTCTTGCCAGATTCCGATGCTCCTGGCAGAGAATCAGTTCTTTTTCTTTCTCTTCATCGGCATCTTTATATGGATTTTCAAAAAGGCCCAGTTTATTTTTTAATTCCAGAATTCTGTACACAGATTCGTCAATCAGACTTTCTGAGATTACTCCTTCTTCCACAAGACTGCACATATTTTCCGAATAGATGCCTGTCATCATATCGATATCTACCCCTGCTTTTGCAGCACGAACAGCAGCCTCTTTTCTATCTGCACAATATCCATGATAAATAATTTCCTCAATCGCAGCCCAGTCAGAAATCAATACGCCATCAAATCCCATTTCATCTCGCAGTACATCCCGCATCAGCCACTTATTTCCTGTAGCTGGAATACCTTCAATCGTATTAAAAGAAGTCATTACCATAGCAGCACCCGCATCTATTCCCGCTTTGTAAGATGGCAGATAAAATTCTTTTAGCGTATGTTTTGAAAGTTCCACAGTATTATAATCCCGTCCTGCCGTAGGTGCACCGTAACCGGCAAAATGTTTTACACAAGCTGCCACATGATATGGTTCTTTCAAATCTTCTCCCTGAAATCCTTTTACCATAGCCTCGGAAAACAAACAGTTCAGATACGGATCTTCACCGGTGGATTCCATAACTCTTCCCCAGCGGGCATCCCGAACCAGGTCTACCATAGGTGCAAAAGTTACGTGCAGTCCGCTTACAGACGCTTCTTTTGCTGCCGCCGCCGCACAGCGTTCCGAAAGTTCCGGTTCAAACGTAGCTCCCTGTGCCAGCGGAATAGGAAAAATTGTCTTAAATCCGTTGATGACATCCATCATAAACAACAGCGGTATTTTATGCGGATGATTCTCCATATATTCCTTCTGAATTTTTTTCAATTTTTCTGCACCCATAGAACCAATGACAGATCCTGCCAATGCAACATTTTCATCAGAAAATCCTTTTTCTTTCATCGGTCCCATTGCCACCTGATGCCCATCGAAAAATCCGCCTGTCACCTGCAGCATCTGATTCACTTTTTCTTTCAGTGACATTTTTTTCAGCAATTCCTGTAACTCTTTATCGGTCATTCTTACTCGTTCCTCCTAATTGATTTTTTCTCCGATATTCCAGCGGAGAGTATCCTGTATTTTCTTTAAACATTTTAGTAAAATAAGAAAAATTGCTGTACCCCACGTAAATAGATACTGTATTTATCGGAAGATTACTCTGAGAAAGAAGTTTTTTTGCCTCCTCCACCCGTTTCTGCAAAATATAGGTGCTGATAGAAACTCCTACTTCTTTCTTAAACATCCGGGACATATAATCTGTATTCAGATAAACCAGTTCTCCCAGGTCATCACGGCGAATTTCTTCTTTATAATGCTGATCAATATACTGACAGATCTTTTCTGTCACCGACGTGGTCTTATCCACATATTTTCTGTATTGGATTGCCTTTGTGAGCAAATGGTCCGCATATTCTTTTGCACCAGTAACACCTCGCAGAGAGTTCTGAAAATACTGTTCATTTTCCTCCGCCAGAAACAGAAGATGTGCCTTGATTTCCTTTTTTGCAAGCCAGGAATATACCATCTGTGTCACATCCATCTGAAAAGAAAGCAAAATTTCCCGGGTCACCATCTCTCTGCAGGATATATCTTCCAAATACTGTCCAATGGATTCCATCAGTTCATCTTTCTTTTCCTGTTCAAGCAGAGCTTCCCAAACACCCAGTTCCGGATTATGACATGTTATCCGGGGATTCTCAAAATCAGACAAATACAAAACTCTGTTCCAGACAGAAAGGCTGTTATCCCTCATTTTACCAATCAGAGAAACTGCTTCCTGTATATGTTCTGCTGATTCCATGTTTCCCACACCACACCAGACATCCATATGAACCTTTTCGCTGATCCACTGAACAAACCTTTCCATAATTTCATGTTTTTTTATTTCATCCGGCGTACATTTCAGCGTTTTCCTGCCACATATTACTACAAAACTGCTTTCTTCCATGGACACCACGGTCTCTACCTGAAATTCTGTCTTTTCCAAAAGCTCAGAAAGAACATTTTCCACGCAGAAACTGAGAGTTTTGTTATCCCAGATTTTCTGATTATAGCGACCCTCATAAAATATAAGCGATATCGGCAGAAATTTCCATGACTCCTGATAAGGAAGTCTTCTCTGTTCTGCTTCTTTCTGCAGCATATCAACAGAAATATTTCCTCTCAGCACTTCCGTCCAGTAATCCTTTTGAAGTAATGGCAAATTCCGTTTCCAATGCCAGCTTGCTTTCTGATAATCCTGATATTTTCTATTTTCTTCCACCTTCTTGACTGCACGTCCCAGTGCCATCTCCAGTTTTTCAAAGTCAATGGGTTTCAGCAGATAATCCACACTGTCCAGAGAAATAGCCCGCCTTGCGTAATCAAACTCCGCATAACTGGTAAGAAAAATCACCTGTACTTCGTAGGATTTTTCTCTCACCCATTCCACGAAATCAAATCCGCTCCCATTTGGCATAACAATATCACTGATAATCACATCCACAGGCATCATATCCATGGCATCCTGTGCCTGTTTCATAGAAAAAGCGGTACATACCCTGGTGATTCCCGATTTTTCCCAATCAACATTTTTCCGAATACTCTCAATGACATATTCTTCATCATCTACTAATAACAGATTCATTTTTCCTCTTATCCTTTGTATTTACTATAAGGGATATGGATATCTACAATTGCACCTCCCAGAGGACTGTTGTCAAAATTAATCTCGCCCTTCTCACCATAATATCGCCGAAATCTGTTTACGCAATTGGTAATACCCACATGTTTCCCTTTCTCAGAGATTCCCTCTCCCTGCTGCAATTTTCTCAGAATTGGTTCCGGAAATCCTTTCCCAGTATCTGAAATATAGATATTCACATATTTTCCTTCTTCCCGGTCTTCCGGATAAACCGTGACAGAAATCAGAATTTTCTCCTCCAGCGTCAAAGCATGCTGTGCCGTATTTTCTACAAAAACCTGAATCAAAAATGGCAGAATCGATGCATCCTGTACCTCTTCGTGTACCTCCACATAGTAGTCAAACCGATTAGGATAACGAAGCAGTAAAATTTTGAGATAATTCTGACAATGTTCCGTTTCTGCAGATACAGAAACCATCTCGCTGGTGTTTCTGAAGATATACGACAGATAATCAGCTGTTATTTTACTCATTTGCCGTGCATGGTCATATTCACCGAAATCAATCATGCTGTAAATAAAATTCAGGCAGTTCAGATAAAAATGGGGACGAATCTGCAATTTCAAATAATCCATCTCCACTTTTTGTTTCTCCAGCTCCTGCTCATACAACGTAATTTTCAATTTTCGAATCTGGTGAATCATGTGTTTGAATTTATCATCAATCTGCTCCAGTTCCAGCAAATTTCCTTCCGTCAGACTAAAAACATAGTTTCCATCATCATATTTCTCCAGATTTTGTGTAAAACGCTTTACCGGCATCAAAATATTTCTCCGCAGATAAATCAGTATGAGTGCATCGGCAAGAATTAAAATTGCTGCCAGAGCAATTAAGATTATGATACTTCCTACCATCACATCCAGAATCCTGTCCCCGGAGATCTTCATCTCAATAGAAAAAGGAGCTTGTGACAACTGTTTGAGAATAGCATACCGACTACTCTCATATTGGAACTCATTTGTATAGGAAATTCCCTGTGCCGTAATCATACCCACACTCTCATCATTTTCATCTACCAGACGAACATATCCGCCATCTCCCATAATAACATTGGAAAATGGTTCCAGAATGCTTTCCACATTCACATAGCATCCCAGATAAACACCCTGATTCTGTGCTACTTTGCATATATAATTTCTGTCGCCACTGGAAACAATCGTCCATTTTTTCTTTACAGAATACGGAATATCCTTTAAATCAGCAATCCGGTCGATGACAGCCTGTTCTACTTCTTTGTCTCCGGTATAAAGTGCATCCGGTCCCAAACTGAGCTGATAAAACTGCTGTCCCTTATCCAAATACAAAAAAAACACATATTCTTCCCCATATTCCCAGGTTCCAGAAAAGAACATTTCTCTTAATTCTTTTATGGGATATTCCACATATGACTCATCGGTCATCATTTCCACATAATTCCAAAACTCAGAACCCGGCTGGTTCCGTTCCATAATGGTCGAAAATAATTTTCTGCTGATGCGAAGGAAACCACTGTCAAGCTCATTGGTATACAACTCTGTCAGCTGGTCAATTTCCTGTACAGTCCTCTCACTTTCCTTTTGAAGCAGATATATACTCCCCATTGTGTATATGACCAGTACTGTAACTAACACAACCAACACCATTTTTACCTGATAGGCTAATGTCCTCCGAGTTCTGTGTTTTGGAATATGCATAATTGTCCTCCTAACCTTTTACAGCCCCCAGAGTAATTCCTTCTGCAAAATACTT
This sequence comes from Eubacterium sp., assembly GCA_022764165.1. Lineage (GTDB taxonomy): Bacteria > Bacillota > Clostridia > Lachnospirales > Lachnospiraceae > Oliverpabstia. Next base: position 11,023 of record JALERM010000007.1, read on the forward strand.
CTGAAGGAATGGATAGATGATGAAGAGCGGCAGCATAGCAATAAATGCGATTGCCATTCGTATAGAAGTGGTCGGAAGCTTTGCCACTTCGGCGCCAATATTTCCCACTACTTTTCCACTGGCAAGATACTGGATATCTGTAATCATCTGATTCAACAAATTCTGGATACTGTATAACCGTTGTCCCTGATTTCCTGATAAATAGTATAAACCATTTGTCCAGTCATTCCAATATCCCAGACCAGAAAACAATCCCATAGTAACCAGGATCGGTTTGCCCAACGGCAGCACCAATACAGAAAAGATTTTCAGATGCCCCGCTCCATCAATTTTGGCAGCTTCAAACAACGCATCTGGTATGCTGGTAATAAAATAACTGCGGATCATGAGTACGTTATTGGCACTCAGTAAAAGATTAGGAATAATCAATGCCCACAACGTATTTTTAATATGAAGATAATTCACATACATCAAATAAGTTGGCACCAGTCCGCCGTTAAAAAGCATGGTGAAGAATACAAAGAATGTAATCGCACGGCGATGGGGCAGAGTTTTTACTGAAAGTGGATACGCAAGCAATGAAGACATGGTAAGGTTTGCCAATGTTCCGATTATAGTTACCAGGATGGTAACACCATACGCTCTAAGTATCTTTTCGCCCTGACGGATGATATACTGGTAGGCATAAAAACTGAACTTTTCCGGGAAAAAAGAATAACCATTACGAATCAACACATTTTCATCGGTGATAGATGACAAAAATACAAGAAGGAATGGTAGTACAATCAACAGTGTCATCAGAATCAAAATCGCATTGATAAAAAATTGATAATATTTACTTTTTTTCGAATTAGCCATTGCTTTTCCTCCTAAAACAGTGCCTGATCTTTGTCGACCTTCCGTACAATCCAGTTACTCAGCATAACAATCACAAAGCCTACCAAAGACTGGTATACACCTGCTGCTGAAGACATACTGATATTTCCTCTTTCAATCAAGGCACGGTATACGTAAGTGTCGATAACATTTGTTGTCGGGAACAATACACCGGAATTCATCGGAACCTGATAGAACAAACCGAAATCCGAATAAAAGATTCGTCCGATGCTGAGAAGCAGCAGTGTAATAATTGTAGGAACCAGACAAGGTAGTGTAATCCTGGTAATCTCCTGCCATTTGCTTGCTCCATCCAGGCGAGCCGCTTCATAATAAGAAGGATCAATTCCAATCAATGATGCAATATAAATCAGACAGCCGTATCCCACTCCTTTCCAACAATTGGCAAAGATCAGGATAAAAGGCCAATATTTTGGTTCCTGATACCACTGAATCGGGTCAATATGTAATGCCGCCAAAATCGAATTATTAACCAGACCATTTTCAGAACTCAGCAATGCATAGACAATATAACTGAGAATTACCATGGACATTAAAAACGGCAGAAGAATCGCACTCTGATATAGTTTTTTCATTTTCTTACTTCGCACTTCACAGATCAAAATGGCAATCGCAATTCCCACAACCATATTCACAATAATAAACGCCACATTATACAATAGTGTATTTCTGGTAATCAGCCATGCATCTTTGGAAGCGAACAGAAACTTAAAGTTTTCCAGACCTACCCAGTCACTGGCAAAAATACCTTTTGCAAAATTCAGTTTTTTAAATGCAATAACAATCCCTGCCATCGGAATGTAATTATTAATGAGCAAATACAACAGCCCCGGAACCATCATAAGATACAGCGGCCAATGTTCTTTATACACTTTCAGACGTGATTTTTTCTTCATGGATATACTCCTTTCATAGACCTATCTGCTTTAGAAGAAAGCCCCACACATAAGAGAATTCCTGATGTGCGGAGCCTTCTTTCTACCTATTTTCTATTAATTGCCAGCAAGCCACTGATCAAACTGCTCCTGTTTTGCCGCAATAATATCGTTGATGCCTGCATCTTCCAGCGCACTCAGGAATTCCGGCAGATATACTTCCGGATCTGCTGAACCACTATTCAAGGAACCGGCATACTGTTTTACTACGTTAGACAGTGCTGCAATCTGATTCTCATACTCAGAACCGTCAAAATAGAATCCCAGAGCTTTAGATTCTTTTGCAGAGTTATTAAACTCTTCCATTTTATCCCAAAGCTGTGGATCAGATCCTGTCCATTTATAAGCAATGAACTGGTTAGGAAGTTCCCATCCCAGATTCAGGCTGTAACCCACATTATCAACCGAAACACCTTCCGGATAATTAATAACTCCATTCTCTTTGTCTTCCAGAACGTAGTCTACTCCTTCTTCACCCCAGTTAATCAGATTCATAACTTCTGGACTTCCATAGATATAATCCAGCACCTGCATCGCTTTCTCCGGATTCTCTGAATTCTGTGCCAGAGAGAAGATTACACTGTTGTAACTCTGTGCCATTTTTACCGGATATTCTCTGAACGGAACGATTTCGAATTCATATCCGGTAGAGCTTTCAAATTCTACCGGTGTACCCGGACGATATGCAAAAAACAGTGAAAAAGCATTTCCTGCTTTAAATACAGTTCTCCAGTTTTCTGTATTAGTTCCTGCATCCTGACTGATATAACCTTTTTTATACCAGTCATACAGCATAGTAGTAGTCTCTTTGTACCAGTCACTTGCATAGAAGTTTTCAATGGTCGTACTGTTTTCTGGATCCATCAGTGCACCCAGGACATTGGAATCAGCAAGAGAATCTCCGCCAGATACACGACTGACAGGTGTGTCACCTTCGTTAATAGAAAACAACATCATCATATCCGGTTCTCCGGCTTTCACAGTTTCAAATACACTTTCCAGATCCTTTGGTTCTTTGATGGCAGAAGTATCAATATTATATTTTTCCACCAAATCTTTTCTCATGAAAATAGCCGGTATACTACCACGTTCAATCTGAGTGGGAACACCGTACACAAATCCCTCAACACTGTTTCCCTTCAATGTATCTTCACCAAAGATATCTTTCATGTTAGTTCCATACTGGCTGATCAGTTCAGACATATCCATAATCTGACCGGAATGCATATACTGCACTGCATTGGTAGCATTGGTATAGAAAATGTCAATCTTCTCATCTCCTGCCAACATCAGCTGAAGCTGTTGAGAAGCACTAGCCCAGGGAAGAACTACAAGATCCAGTCTTGCATTCAATTCTTTTTCCAGAATCTCATTAACTTTTGCCTCGATGCGTTCCTCATCTGGCTGTTGTGTACCGTTCAATACCATAGTTACAGTATACGGCTCTTCTGCGTCTCCTTTTTCTGTCTCTCCTTTTGAGCTGCTGTCTTCGCTACTGCTTCCGCTTCCACCACAAGCAGCCAAAGACATGGTCATTACTGCTGCCAGTAATCCCGCAATCCATTTTTTTTTCATGAATCTTCCTCCTTATTGGTTTGCTTTTTTGATAGATTTATTTTAACAACTTTCTCTATAAATTCTCTATAACTCGTCTGACATGAGTCTATCACTGATTTGACTTCTGCCATCTTGCGTAATAAGAACAGCGGACATCTATCGTGGATGTCCGCTGTTCTTATTACGTATACAGCCAGTTATCTCTTCATATTTAATTTATACTCAAGATTTTTTCTATCCTCTCATACCTCAAAACTTCCTCATACCGTTTTTTTCTATCTGTCTCAGAGCCTCTTTACATCCTAATTCCAGATTTCCGTCATCCGGATATTTTTAATCCATAATCGATCTTAGTGATTATTATTTCAATTCAGATAAACACATTTTCCCTTTTAGACATTTCCGCAATAGTCCAGTCAGAAGAATCTTCTTGAAGTTTACCTATTATAAGTACGCTACTCATAATTGGGGACTCCTTTCATTTTTATTCCATTTCATAATAAAGTTCCACTGTTCTTGCCATTCTTTCTCATTCACAATCGCATCAAACACAGGCTCAAGGAAAGTCTGGATTTCTGCAATGACGAATGGAAACTCAAGTGTGTTATAAGGTCACGTGACACCGTGTAAAGATACATAGCCCTGTTCCGTTTCCGCACCGGACCGTCTTACATTACTTTCGCATCCTGCGGTGTGTTTTTAAATTCAAGTACGCCTCGGCGTACTTGCTGCGAGGTGCGCGTCATGCTTCGCATGACATAATACATCTGCGCACCTCTGCAATCCGCCGGAGGCTTTATCTTGGAAGGAGATTGGACTCCCACCAAGACTAACTTGTCGCAACTCACCACCTATAGAGGTGGGAGTCTTATCTCCTTTCAAGATCAAATACTGGCATAAACATTCTTCCTTAGGTTCACTAAAAAAATTTTTTCTTTTTAAAATACATAATTTCTATCACTACAATCACGATTGCAGCAATAATCACTGCCGGATAACCATATTTCCAATGTAATTCGGGCATATACGCAAAGTTCATCCCATACCATCCCGTCAAAAGAGTAAGGGGAAGAAACAACGTCGTAACAATCGTCAGTATACACATAATCTTATTTTGCTGAGCATCCTGCTGTGACTGATAGAGTTCTCTCAGCTGAAGAATATTCTCCCGAAGAAGATGCACATGATTCTGCAGTCGTTCAATCCGAAGTACATATCTGCCCCATTGCTCTGTATTTTTGATCAACGGTGATTCATCATATGACTGAATCAAATCCCCAATAGCGGTCAGCTGCTCATAATAGGCATGCAGCTCTGATAGTTTTTGCCTCATCCTTGTAAGTGAGGTATAAAAATCTTTTGGTATACCATGGAGCAGGGTGTCCTCCATATTTTCCATCTCTTTCTCAAAATGTGACAAATACAGAACATCACTTTCAACCATCTGTTCCATAAGCTGCAGCAGAAAATGATCCGATGACTGAACATTTTGGATTTTTTCAACTTGTTTGTCCAGCCAGCGTTTTACATCTCCGGTATCTTCTATAAACGTAATATTCTGTTCTGTCATATAAAATCCAAAGGCAATCAGTGGCTGCCGCTTCTCATTTTTCTGTGGAATTCTGATTGTACCAAGAACACACTCTTTAAATACTTCAGCCTTACAATAACGTATAGAACCAATACTATGTAAAATCTCTCTATAATTTGGAAAATTTTCCTTGTTTTTGCGAAATTCATCTGCACTCATTATTGTAAAATGATTCATCAAATCACGTCCTGACTGTTTACTTATTATCTTACACTTTTTTATGTATTACACGTCTTTGTGATGGAACATTTTCTTTCCTGTTGCATAATCATCAACTATATGCCCATTACCAAACAACTTATATTTATATGTAACTAAACCTTCGAGTCCCACAGGTCCCCTGGCATGAATTTTTCCTGTACTGATTCCTACCTCTGCACCAAATCCATATCGGAATCCATCCGCAAATCTGGTTGAGCAATTCTGATATACACCTGCTGAATCCACCATCTGCATAAATCTGTGCGCATTATCCGCATTCTCTGTTATGATGCAATCCGTATGATGAGAACCAAATCTATTGATATGTTCAATTGCCTCATCAATATTGTCTACAAGCTTTACTGAAGCTATTAAGTCAAGATATTCCACAAAGTCTTTCTCTTCAATTGTTTCAATCTCAATAATATCATTAACTTCCGCTGTTCCACGCAATTTGACGCCGTTTGCCTTGAGAGCAGCTGCCATTTTGGGAAGAAATTCCCTGGCAATAGACCTATTTACAAGAAGGGTCTCTACAGCATTGCAAGCCGCAGTATATTGTGTCTTAGCGTCAACAATAATCGGTATCGCTTTGTCCTGATCTGCATCAGCATCAACATAAATATGGCAAATACCATCTGCATGCCCCATAACAGGAATTTTCGTATTGTTCATGATATACTGAACAAACGCATTTGAACCTCTTGGTATCAACAGATCAACGCTATCATGGCAAGAAAGAAGTTCATCAATTTCATTGTGCTGTTCTGCCTGTAACAGGCAATTATTTGGAAGCCCGACGGAAACAACACTGTCATGAATTAATTGAAACAAAACCCTGTTAGTGAATGTAGTTTCTTTTCCGCCTTTCAGAATTGCACAGTTACCACTTTTAATACAAAGTGTTGATATCTGTACCATTGCATCCGGTCTTGCTTCAAAAATGACACCTATGACACCTATAGGACAACTGATTCTATATAATGTCAGCCCTTCATCCAATTCACGTGCTAAAGTAACTTTTTCAAGCGGATCCTCTAATTTAATCAACTGTTCTATACCAGACAACACATCTTTAAGCTTTGCTTCATTAAATTTTAGTCTTTTGATAACTGTTGCAGATACCTCATTTTTTTCCGCTTCTTCTAAATCTTTATCATTTGCCTGGAAAATATCTTCTTTATGAGCTTTTAAATTTTCGGCAATTTTTTCAAGAGCCCTGTTTCTGTCTTCTATAGGTGATGCTGCTAAAAACGGAGCATCTTTTTTCATCTTTCCAACTTCTTCTCTAATATTCATCCCAACATTCTCCTTCTACTATTGATGACAATCCATCATCTTGAATTTCTCTTAATAAGTACAGTATACAGAGCAACCGATGAATAATCAAGCAAAGATACTGAGCCAAACGCAACCTGGGTTGTCTTTTCCGAGTTTTCGGCAGTCTGCTGAGATTTTTGTAAGGTAACCTGACACCGTGTAAACTCATTCGTACTTTCATTTCTTCCTCTTTCACATATACGGTCTGCATTTGATAATCAATTGTTAAGCTGCCATTATGAAAGACAGGAGTTGTGCCCTGCTGATTATTTTGTATATATTGAATTCTTCTATAGTTTCCTCTGATTCTGGCAAGAAGTTCTGCTGTTGAAAATGGCTTGGTAATGTAATCATCCGCTCCGGCATCCAACGCATCAATCTTATCCTTGTCGTCACTTCTCGCACTGATCACAGTAATCGGAACCGTTGACCAGGAACGTATCTTCTTTATCACATCAATCCCATCTATGTCCGGAAGCCCTAAATCTAAAAGAATCAGTTCCGGCGGCTGAGTTGTAGCCTCAATATATGTTTTTTATCTTTATCTGTAATACCATTTCCATTATCTGCAATCATAACGTGTACATAATTACCTTCCTTTTTCGTCCTGATAACAATTTTTCCACCTGCCGGAGTATACTTTACTGCATTATCAACAATGTTAATAATCACCTGCCGGCATTCCCGCAGATACTTGTAAGAGGCGTTCTCAGATCATGAGAAATGGACCGTAACAAATTTGCCCGTAATTTTTCATTATTTGCTTTCTCTACAGCCGCCTCCTCTTTCATCCTCAAAGTCTCTCTCTCCATTACCGTTGCTGACTCAGAAAGCACTGCCATAACTACATTATTTTCAAAGGCACTAAGGATTTCTCCATGCTTCATTTCAATGCCAACCACGCCATAAACGGATTCAAGACTTCTGACTGCCAGATAATAACAGGCAGCCTCACTTAATGTTCCTGTGGATGCTCCCGCACGTTTATTATTTTTAAAGACCCATTCAGCTACTGCTTCTTCATTTTCTGTAACAAGTTCTGGTTTCTCAGAAGGATCTATTCTCCCTTTCACATCATAAATCACAGGTGTCCCAAGATGCTGACCATTCCATCCATAAAACACTACGCAGTGCTCCAACACCTTACTGAGTTGTTCAGACATCGTGTTCCCTATATCCGCAATACTCTTTTTGCTTTGAAGCATCTGGTTAATATCCAATATGATCTTTGTTCTATATGCGGACTTTGCTAATTCCCTTGCCTGTGCTTTCATCTTTAATGCTAAACTGCTGGTAATCAGTGCTGCAATAAATGTAATCACAAAAGTGACTGGATATCCAGGATCGTAGGTCTTCAGGGAATATCTGGGTTCGGTAAAAAAGTAGTTAAATATAATAACACTTGCTACTGACTGTACAAACGATATGCTGCGGCTCGAAGTAAGTATAGCAGAAACCATAACTCCAAGGATATAAATTGTAATGATATTCGTATCACTGAAGTTCATTTTACAAAAGAGAAAACCGATTACTGTTGACACCAGCAAACTGGCAGCCGCATATGCCATATTTTTCGCAGTGATACTTTTTTCACGTTCATAATTAAGTTTCTGTTTTACCTTCGCGATTTTATTATCCGGTATGATATAGATATCCATATTCGGTGCATACATCGATAATTTATCTGTAAATGTCGGCTTACGCATGAACCCCGATGATGGTGCACTGCGCCCGGTCACAATTTTAGATACACCGCAATTTTTGGCATATTCCGCAATTAAAAAGGGGATATCATCGCCACATACAGTCTCAATTTTTGCACCGAGCTGCTCAGCGAGATGGATATTATCTTTTAATCTCTTTTTATCTTCTATGCCTATTTTTTCAGAATATCTTGTTTCTATATGAAGACCTATTAACGTTCCTCCAAAAGCTTTCGCCATTCTTGCAGCTGTCCTGATAATTTTAGGATTTAATGGAGATGAAGAAATTCCCACAAGTATTTTCTCTTCTGTATAGTATTCTCCACCTGCTTTTCTCTTTGTAGATTCTGTAATCAGATTCACTCTGTCAGCCGGCGCAGAGCGATCTCTCTTAAGGCAGTCAGCTTTTCTATGGTAAAGAAATGCTCCATGGCCCTGCTGGCCTGCTCTTTTCTATAAACTTTTCCTTCTTCAAATCTTTCCAATAAGTCTTCCGGCTCTATATCCACTATCTGAACCTCATCTGCACTGTCAAATGCAGAATCAGGAATTCTCTCTTTTACAATAATACCCGTAATCGATGCCACGATATCACACAGGCTTTCAATATGCTGAACATTTACCGTTGTATAAACACTGATGCCGGCTTTCAAAATCTCTTCTACATCCTGATAACGTTTTTGATGCCGGCTTCTATTCACATTTGTATGTGCATATTCGTCAACCAGCACAACTTGCGGATGTCTTCTTAAAACAGCATCAATGTCCATCTCTTTTAATTGCATACCATTATACTCAACCTGCTTCACAGGAACCTGTTCCAGCCCCTCCGCCAGTTTCATCGTTTCGGGTCTCGCATGAGGTTCTAAATAACCAATTACTACATCTGTACCATTTTTCTGTAATCTGCGGGCCGCTTTCAACATGGTATACGTCTTTCCCACACCTGCTGCGTACCCGAAAAAAATTTTCAGTTTTCCCCAATATTGTTTTTCTTCTTCAAATGTAATCTCTTTCAAAATTTTCTCAGGATCTGGCCTTTCTTCTTCCATAAATTTCCCCTTCCAAACAGATATTCATTAATGGGACAAAGCCCAGACATATAAATGCTTACTACTTCATCGTTTATATGTCTGAGCTATATTCTTCCCACGACCAAGTTCAAATTTCTCCAAGTTTCAAATTCACTTTCAATACGTTAACTGTCTCTTCACCCAAAACGCCAAGAATTTTATGGTTCGTACAACTGTCGATAATAGCTTCAATCTCTTCTTCTGTCATATTGTTTGCTTTTGCCAGTCTCGGAACCTGGTATTCGGCTGCAGCAACAGATATATCAGGGTCAAGCCCGCTGCCGGAACAAGTCACCAGATCTTCCGGTATCTTCTCTGTATCTACATCCGGATTTGCCGCTTTGATTTTTTCCACCCGTTGTTCTACCAGTTCTTTATAATCCTCACTCTTGGGACTTAAGTTCGATGGACCTGAATACATCTTTGTATTGCCGTCCTGATCGGTAAAGGCAGACACATTCATAATTCTGCCCCACATATATTCCTCTCCGGTAAATTCCTGAGCTAATAATTCACAGCCATATTTTTTTCCGTCAATTTCTATGATGCTTCCATTGGCTTTATCTGAAAAGAAAAGCTGTGATGCTCCCGTAACGACTGCGGTGTAAAACACACCGCAGATCAATGTCATTGCCAGTACCATACCGGCCGCTTTTATGAACACCGTTCCTTTATTTTCCTTCATTTTTCTAACCTCCTTAAGAGCAATTTTCTTCTTTATACAAGATGGAAAGCTACCAGCAGAATATCAATCAGTTTAATAAAGATAAACGGAGTAATAATTCCTCCTAACCCGTAGATCAACAGGTTTCTGGACAACAATTTACCTGCAGACACTTCCCTGTATTTTACGCCTTTCAGTGCCAGTGGAATCAGGGCAATGATAATCAAAGCATTGTAGATGATTGCGGAAAGCACTGCACTTTGCGGTCTGTAAAGCCCCATGATATTCAGTCTGGCAAGCCCCGGATACAGTCCCATAAAAAGTGCCGGGATAATCGCAAAATATTTCGATACATCATTTGCAATACTAAAGGTAGTCAAGCTTCCTCTTATCATCAGAAGCTGTTTTCCGATTCTTACGATATCAATCAGTTTTGTTGGTGAAGAATCCAGATCCACCATATTTCCCTCATATCTTTTTTCCTGTGGGAACGGTGTGGTAATAGATTCATCGGCTGTGAGAATCCTGTGAGATTTTCCAGGATGTGTGAAGAAGCTGTGAGATCAGACGAATGTTGTGAAAATGGTGTGAGAAAAAAGAGGATGTAAATCTTTTTCTCGATTTACATCCTCTTTTATCATCCAAAATTATTTTCCGGCTTCATGCTCCCGCATCCGGTACCCTATCCCTATTTCCGTCTCTATATACTCCGGTTTTGCCGGATTCCGTTCGATTTTTCTTCGGGTTGAAGCCATCACAGACCGAAGTACCTGCGTGTCTTCCCCGTATCCCTCTCCCCATATCTTCCGTAAAATCGTATGATAGGTAAGTACCTTTCCCCGATTCTGGCCATCAGCTCTGTTGCAGAAAAAGGTTTTGTCAGATAGTCATCCGCACCATCATCCAAAGCCGCTGCATTTTCCAATGTATAAACCATAAAATTCTGTATCTGTGCATCATATTCTATAATCAATATTTTTTCTTTAAACCATTTCTCTTTCTCCTTCCGTAAAAGGTAATGTAAAGATAAACTCTGCTCCCTTTCTATCCGTCCGATTCCGCCCGGTAATCGTTCCACCATGGGCATTTACCACTGTCTCACAGATCGTAAGCCCCAGCCCGATTCCTCTCTTTACATCAGCCGAACGGGTCTTGGAAGTGTAAAATATTTTAAAAAGATTGGAAACGTCCGCTTCAGCAATTCCCTCTCCTTCATCCCGGACAGAAACCAGCAGTGTATCTTCTGTGTAATTAGCAGAAACAGTAATGGCTTCCTGTGGTCTTGTGTGTTTCACTGCATTGTCCAACAGATTGGTAATTACCTGCTCAATCAACTTTGCATCCATGGGCACTAACCGGAACTCTTCCGGTATCTCTACCTGTATCTCTCGCTCCGGAAAGCTCCGTTCCACATGAGCGACTGCACAGCCAATCACCTCTTCGATTGCTTCCATTTCCTTATGTATCACAATTTTACCATCCTGCAGCCTGGTCAAGCTTAATATATTTTCAACTAATGATTTCAGCCAGTCTGCATCCTGGTAAATACCTTGAAGAAGTTCATGACGCCTGTCTTCTTTATCTGTCATATCCATCAGTATTTCCGATGTTCCCATGATACCTGAAAGTGGTGTCCTGAGATCATGAGAGATTGCACGTAAGAGATTCGCACGTTCTCTTTCCCGCTGCATATTTTCTCTGTCTCGCACTCTTTCTATCGTTACTTCAATCCGGTCCATTGCCATGGAAATATTCTCAAGAACAGAATGCAGAAGCTTTTTCTTTTCCTGCAGCTGTTCTGCACCCACGGTTTTATCAATTTTTACCACTGCCAGAAGATGCTCCCGTCCGTTGACCGGATACCCATAACATTCACCTGAAGCAGATGGCTGATACTTTCCGCTGCAATTTTCAAAACAGCTTCCATATCCGCCGCATCAGACAACTTACTGGAGAGCATATATAAGATCTGGCTTTCTTTCCCTCTTTCATTTGCTTCTTCCGTTAATAGTTTTTCTTTTGTTGTCAGGGCACTCGTAAGAATGGAAGTGGTCAGCATAATTGAAAAAGTAATCAGATACCCGGGATCATTTACTGCAAGCGTATGATAGGGTTCTGTAAAAAAATAATTATAGCATATAAGCGATACTACTGCAGATAAAATCCCGTACTGATATCCCGATGTAAATCTCGCAACCAAAAGAACCGCCAGAAGATACATCACAACAATATTCGTTTCCGGAAATCCAAGCTCTGTAAAAATCTTTCCAAGTATGGTGGCTGCAAATACGATAACCATCAATTTTAACAGGCTCTGCAGGATTTCTTTCTTTTTAATCATCATGATTGCCTCTTTATATGATACACGGTTTATTCCATCAGCTTTTTAATACCCTGTACTGCAACAATCACCCCAAGGATCAGAAGAAGAACAGCAAATATCAACTGAAGTGTATTTCCCAGGCTCAGTCCTGTCATTACAAATGCTTTTGACAGTTTTACGATGGTCATTCCCAAAGCTGTAAATGTAACCGCCATCATAAATACCATAGGAATCCAGAGCATTGCACCCTGTCTCTTTGTTTTTTTCAGGAATACCGCACAGGCAATCAGAGCCAGTACAGACAACAGCTGGTTAGCAGAACCAAATAGCGGCCAAATTTCTGCGTATCCAACTTTTGCAAGCAGATATGCCAGTACCAGAGTAATGGCTGTTGCAAAGTATTTGTTTGTCACCACTTTTAAGAATGGGCGCATATTTTTCTCATCTACCTCATCGTCAATGAAAAACTCCTGGAAGGAAAGACGTCCTACACGTGCCACGGAGTCCAGAGAAGTCAGTGCAAATGCTGATACTGCCAGATTAATCAGAGTAAATACAAGATCGTGGGGCAGACCTGCAACACTCAGAAAATTTGCGATTGCTCCTGCAAAAATCTGCGGCTGAGTCGTCAGACCCTGTGCTGCTGCTTCACCTTTTCCGAAGGAGGCAACGGCAATCAATGCAATAATAGCAAGCATACTTTCCATAAGCATAGCGCCAAAAGATACCGGCAGCATGCTCTTTTCACTTTTTACCTGTTTGGAAGCAGTACCGGAAGATACCAGAGAATGAAAACCGGAAACAGCTCCGCAGGCAATGGTAACGAACAAGATTGGGAACAGGTACTGTCCGTCCACATTAAATCCGTTGAAAGCTTCCAGATTACAGGATGGATTTGCCACAAATACACCAACGACCGCACCCAGGATCATAAAGATCAGCAGATAACTGTTCAGATAATCACGTGGCTGGAGCAATGCCCATACAGGAACAACACAGGCAACCATCACATAGGCAAAAATAATAATATGCCATATTCCGCGATTCAGATATACTGGGAAGTTTAAGCCAAGTGCAACAGCAGCAACCAGCATGATGATTGCAATTGCTGTATTTACCCATTTGTTCAGTTTTGCATATTTCAGAATCATTCCCAGAACAACTGCTTCAAGAATAAACAGCATGGAGGTTGTTGCTACAGCACCGTTTGCAGTCACTTTTGAGATTATTCCGGCTTCATCAGCAGTAAATCCATTGAAAGTTCCTGCAACAACGTCTGCAAATGCAGCGATTACCAGGATACAGAACAGCCAGCAGAACAGCAGGAACAGCTTTTTGCCTAATTTTCCGATATATTCTTCAATAATATAACCGATGGTACGTCCTTTATTTTTTACAGATGCGTACATCGCAGCAAAATCCTGAACTGCTCCGAAAAATACACCTCCGATAAGTATCCATAACATAACAGGCAGCCAGCCAAAGATCGCTGCCTGAATCGGTCCGTTAATCGGGCCTGCACCGGCAATAGATGCGAACTGATGTCCAAATACTACATTGGTATCAGCAGGTACATAATCCACTCCGTCCTCTAATTCATAGGCAGGAGTTTTGGCCTTGGGATCAATTCCCCATTTGTTTTGAAGATATCGCCCATACACAAAATATGCACCTCCCAGTACTACAAGAGCTATTGCCATCATTAATATTCCACTCATTTTCTTTTACCTCTTTTCTTCTTAGTAAGGCTAAAATCATGCCCAACCTTTTCTATGTATTTTTCAAGTACGCCTCGGCGTACTTGCTGCGAGGTGCGCGTCATGCTTTGCATGACATAATACATCTGCGCACCTCTGCAATCCTGCCCGAAGGGCTTTTTTATCTTATAGGAAGGTCGAAAGACTTTCCTATAAGATAAAAAACGCCTTTGCAGTCCATACTGAACTGCAAAGGCGGAATTTTCCGTGGTACCACTTTGCTTGCCGTATACAATTCACGGCCACTTATTACTGTCAGCTGAAACAGTCTCTCCTGTAACGTGGAGAAAACGTCCTGTCTTACTCACCCATTTCTTCGCTTCGATTAAATGGTGCTGTTTTCAGCAGGATGCTCCCGGGTGATATCTCAGGAAGGCTTTCTGCCGTTTTTCACCAACCAACGACTCTCTGTACTCCAGTATCTTCCTGCGACGTATCCCTTTCATCGCATTTCAAGGAACTTCTTTCATTAGTCCTTTGTTTTTTGACAAACTACAGTATAGCACTATTTTTTATAAACGCAAGGTGATATTTGTACATAATCTATATCATTTGTGTTTTATTTTTGGTCATTTTTTCCATATATTTTTTGGCGTGTTTCAAATTTGGTTGACAAAAAGTAAAGACAACCTCCACTTTATATGTTAAAATAAAATTAACTATCAACTATGCTTAACATATAAGGAGGTTGTCTATGTATCTATATTTTAACGTATTTTTTATGAGGTGTAAATAATAAAGCAGCAACAAAATTAAAAATTTTTGATCGGCTGGCTATAGGATGTGTTGCTGCCTCCCAGGTTTCCGTTTCCAGTATTGCTGACCAGTATCAGATTTCCAGGACTTACGTATATATATTGAAAAAAGATGCCGAATTCATATCATCCCGTGTAGAGCAGGATCCTTGAAAATAATTTTCAGAAACATGTTTCCATCGGTAAGATCAGCCAGATCCTGAATCAGGCAGCCACACGTGCAGCAGAATTTGATGAATCTGTTGACCTTTCCGGTATCCGGCAGGGTGCCAATGATGAAATCTTCCAGTGTGGGAATCCTGTCCTGACAGGTGTTGATGCGGATACCGGCTATGTCTATCTGCTCCAGCCGACTGCTGACCGAACAGCAGACACCTGGGAAAAGAAATCTCTTCGCAGGAACGAAACGTCTATGCCATGCTAACTGATTATTATAAGCTTGAATGAACAATCTGCCATTCTTGTTATACATGCTTGAATCAAGTCAATTTCTTTGTGTAATACCTCATTAATTTCATTATTCATTACACCAGTCCTACCTTTCTTTTTTCATTAATTTCCCCCACCAGTTCATGCACCGTCGTACACGGGCACATCTCCGATGGTTTGGTTTTACCTTCTCCTTTACACTGCTCCAGCTTCTGCTGTGCTATCTGAATTGCCTTTTCCTCGTCACCAGCTTTGCAGAGTTTCCCATACATCTGCTCATCTGCTTTAGAATACTTCCGCCCTGTCTTGGTTTCATACACTCGTCCAAATTCCGAACAGCAAATCCAAGAATGTTGGATTGCCGGCATGGAACCAAAGTAGGCATACATCCATATTTCAAAACATGGATTGGACCAGCCTACTTGTATTCCTTTATCCTCTGCCTCTTTTATAATCTCATCAAAACCTTGCACCTGGTCTCTATCAAATACAATCCATGGGATTCGATACTGTGCATCATAAGCAGTGAGTTCCAGACATTTATCAATCATGGTACGAGTCTTTGTCTCTACCACCTTTATTACAAGCTTGTTTCTCACATCTTCCGGCAATGCCTGATGAAGACCGGTAAAGAAGCATCGTTCCGTAGCCTCTGTATCCGTAACAATCAAATAGTAGCCCAATTCCGGTACCTTGAATTGTTTTCTCTGGTCTCTCGTTTTTCTATTACCTGTTCTGTCTTTTTTCGCCATACTCATTCCTCCTTAAATATATCAATACTCTTTAAGGTAGGAATCGCACCGTACTTTCCAATCAGGTAATTCTTCTCATAGCTTTCGTCCTTACGGATACGGGAACCGTCCTCATCCACGAAGTCAGCCAATGAGTAAAGTGTGGATACACCTCTTTCATCCTTTTCAACAAACCAGATTTCATCACGCCGCAACAACTGATTCGATAACTGCCATGTGTCATGGGTTGTAAACACAAGCTGTGCGTGGTTGGTGTTGATTTCCGGATTTAAGAATGTAAGCAGGAAATTTCTAACAAGTAACGGATGCAAGCGAGCATTTAATTCATCAATAAAGAATACGCTGCCTTTCTCCAACACTTCCTCTAATTCCGGATATAATGCAAACATCTTCAAGGTTCCGGCGGACTCTAATCCTAGAGGAATTTCCGCCATTTCATCAGAATCTATCATCTTGTGGAGTGCGTTAATCTTGTATCTTTCTTCCTTGCTTTCAGCCTCCTGAGGAACCTTTTCAATTCTAAAATCCTTGATATGCTCATCAAAAGATGCGAAATATTCTACAACCTTCTGCTGCACATTCTTATCGTCTACAAATCCCTTCGGCAACCTACGGGACATAAAGAAGTTGGTAAAAGGATCTCCAAAATCAGCAAATTCATTTGCAAGGAACCAATCCCTGATTGCCTTACACTTACCAATCTTCAATTTTGCTCCCAAAGAGATGATAAGCACCTGCTTTTCCAATGCTACCTGAATATTGTCCCTACTGCTCTTTGGGAAGCCCGACAAGTCCAGTTCCTCGTCAGTAGTTCCACGATAAAATACTGTACTGTATTTTCTGGCAGTCTTTGCCTTGGAATTAAGCCATTCTTCGGTTACACCTTCCTTATTGATGCAAAAACCATAGTTATAGCTTCTCTCAGACTTATCACCGGGCAATGTGAAATACACCTCAAAGCTTGATTCTGCATCGGCGGATGTGGAATCAAATAAGAACGGAGTCGGTCTTAACTCTTCAAACTTTTCCTCTTCATCTCCATACTTAAAGGACTCTGCAACATACTCAGACATATATTCAAAAGCATTGTATATATTGGACTTTCCGCTTGCATTTGCACCATAAATGGCAGCAACCGGCAAAATCTTCTCGCTACCAACCGTAACTACTCTGTCTGAAAACTCGGTCATCTTCGCCGCAGACAAATCCAAAGTAGCCTCTTCTCTAAATGATTTGAAATTTTTAAAATTAAATTGGATTAACATGATTGCTACCTCACCTTCTTTTCTACTTTCTATTATATACAGTTTTTTATAATAATCAACAAACAAATGCGATTTATTCTCATTTTGATGCATGTTTTTGTTGTTATAATAAAAATCACCCAATTTACACCATGGTAAACTGAGTGATTAATCATAAATTATTCTCTTCCCATCTTGCTATTTGAAGAAATAAGTCTATCTCTTCCCCCAACCTTAATAAGTGTTTCTAACCCTTTTAACGCATCCTTGGCAATCCACATCTTATTCTTATTGCCACTTTCTTTCAAATCATAGGCTAAAAGGATTGCTTTTTCATTGTAAGTAAAATTTTTCTTTCCTATCTCCCGCAATGCCCATGAAATAGCCTTCCTAACATGTTCATGTTCACTATCGGAATACTCTTGTATAATGCACAAATACTCATCAAGAGTATCATTGGTAATCGTTTTGTTATGTACCACAGTAGAAGCTATTAACGTAAATGCCGCTCTCTTCTTGTAAGTATGTGTACTTGTAATCCAATTAGAAATAAACTCATCATAGCTCTTCAGCTTAATAATCAGATTTTTACACATGTAATCGCACAAATCCCACGACTGTACATCACATATAAGTTTTTCTATCTCATCATGTGATATTGTCTTTTTGTCAAAAACCAATACCGCCAATAATTTTGCTTCATGGTAACCGGAGTTCCACAGCTCTCTTGCTAGTTCATTTGACTTTCCAATTTTCTTTGCTATTGCACGAACAACGGCTGTTGAAACACCTATACTATATTCTTCCGGAATACCCATTTTCACGACATTTGCTTTGTATTTTTCAGAAGCATTTGCTTTTAACTCTTCAATAATTTCATCACAAGTCATCTTTTAGCCCCCAATGCTTCCCTTAAATCCTGAATGTATTTAGCCTGCTGTTTCTTTAAATACATGCCCACAAAAGGTTTCATAACCAGCTTTTTAGCGGTTACAGCTTCTGTAAATTCAATAAATGTAACACCCTCTTTATAAAAAAATTTACCCGTCCAATGCCCCTGCATATTGCCGTTTTCCATATCGAATTCCTAGTTCTTATCTTCATCAAAAGCAATAATTTTAAACTTTGTAACATAACCATCCTTCGTATGTTCCTCAAACTCTTTTTCAGGCACAGTCACCACGATTTTATCTAAGTCACTTCTCCAAGAATAGTTATCCAATGATGTAACTAATTCCCATACTTTTTCTATTTCACACTGAAATTCCGCTTTAATTGTTGATACTGCCACTATTTTCCGCCTGCTTTCACATCCAAAGATGTTGAAAACAAACGGTCTTGCGACTCTTTTAATATTTAGTTGTTGATGAAAATAATCTCCGAAATAACCTTAATTGTGAACTATAGATTTTTGTGTCCACTCATACCAGTTCCATAACTACCGAGACTTTAATCTCATGAGAAATCACCTTTTTCCGTCCAAAATTGCTTTGTCCAGAAAACTTAAAAACTCTCGCAAAGTGCGTAAATTCAAGGATTTCTACATATCCACCCTTTGTAGACATGCGACGGTCTCCACATGTGTTGTCACTAACATAGGAACACACATCCTTTACCTCGTCACGTATATGGGAACACAATTCCTTAGCTTTATCCCCCATACCCTTTGACTTGTCGAAACGTTCCTTTGCATTTCCAATTTCATTCTTAAATCCTGTTTTATATATGAAAGTTATCTTATAGGGATCTTTGTTTCCATCTTCATCATAGCCACCAACTATGACTTTTTCAATAATGCTTTCAAATATTCCTCTGTCAAACTCTTCCAATACCTGATTATCAGTTAATGCTTTTCTAAAATCAGAAATTCTTCTCTGTAAAGAACTTTCCTCTTTTAACTGTTGACTCAAATATTGAAGTTTTGCTTTCGCATTCGATAAATCTCTTTGAAACCCTACATCAGTTTCTTCATAAATACTTTGTTCAATAATACCATCTAAAAAACTATTAAGTAAACTCTTTCTCTTTACAGAAATTCTATCAATTGTCTTTTGTAATTTATTTATTTCATCTTCAACAGCATTTTCTCCCAGAGTCTTCTCAGTTCTCTTTAGAAATTCTTCCAGAACATCCTTGTTGTCATTACACAGCATCCGATAGGACTCAATAAATGCTTGTTCAATAACTTCCTCTGGAATACCTTTACTATCAGGACAAAAACGCTTTCCATTTTTTGTCGACTTAACACACTGCCATATCGTTTTCTTATATTTTGAACCACTGTGCCATCGTCTCCGAGATAAATTTGTGCCACAAAATCCACATTCTAACAGACAGCTGAATGCATATTGACGGCTGAATTTTTCTCTCTTTCCAGGAATAACATCATGTTTTCTATTGCCATTTCTACGGTTTCTAATTTCCTGCGCTCTCTCAAATGTTTCCTCCGAAACAATTGCCTGATGATGATCATGGATGTAATACCTGTCCTCCTCACCCAAATTATCCAATCTTCTTTTTGAAATTGGATCAACCGTAAAAGTTTTTCCTAACAGTATATCACCTTTATATTTTTCATTATTGATAATACCCATTACGCTGGATGATGTCCAAGGATTACCCTTGATTGTCATTATTCCCTGTTCGTTTAATTCTCTGGCTATCATTGTGCTGCCAGCTCCGGCAACATATCGTTCAAATATGTATCGAACAACTTCTGCCCCTTTTTCATTAACAGAAAGAGATTTCGTAACCACATCATAGTCATATCCCAGGCATCCCTGAAACCCAACAAGCTCGCCCCGCTTCATTTTCATTTTCAATCCTTTTTTTACATAAGCAGATGTGTTCTCCACTTCCTGCTGTGCCACAGAGCTTAATATGGTCATCAAAAATTCGCCGTCTTTTAATGTGTTGATTTTTTCAACTTCAAAATATACAGCTACATTCCTTTCTTTGAGCATACGTACATATTTTAATGTATCTAAGGTATTTCTGGCAAATCTCGGAATACTTTTCGCAATAACCATGTCAATTTTACCATCCAGACAATCCTGTATCAACCGTTGAAATTCATCCCTTTTATCCACTTTTGTACCAGTAATTGCTCTATCCGCATACACCCCGGCAAAAATCCATTGTTTATTATTCTGAATTAAGTCAGTATAATGCGTAACCATGGAATTATAGCTTTTTATCTGTTCTTCATCATCTGTGCTCACTCGACAATACGCAGCAACTCTTAAACGATCAATTCTTTTTTTGGCAGAGCCATCAAATGGATCATTTGCTTTTATTAACTCAACTTCCATCTTTGCCCTCCTTTTGTATTCCTATCGTAGTGTTGATTATATTATATAGCAACACACATACTTCGTCAAGCAGTTATATTCGATACAACACCATAATCTTTCATGAGTTTTCTTTGTATTAACTGATATTCGCTTTCATTGATTAGTTTCTTAGAAAGCAACTGTTTTAACATAGATAACTGCATACTATATCTCAATAATCTATTCCCATCCATAATAATTCCCTTTCCTGAAATATACTAAAAAATTCCTGCAAGCGGCTATCAGGTATAGCCCCATTGGATTTGCACCATCTTCATCAGACCGGACTCTTGCCGGAAGTATCATTATCAAAAACAGCATCTTCGCCACAAAGTACCTATCTCTCTGTCGGGAACAAATAATTGTCGCTCGTACCTTTGCTTCAATGCCCGTAACAGCATTTCCTCGCTTACAATCCTTCTGACCTCCCGACAATTTGTCGGGAAGCCAGAAGGACAGGTAGTCCTGGCGTATCCATTCCATAGCTCAACTGCTCCATACGTCTTGCAGGATCAACCATATTTAATTTTCAAGGTACGCCGCATCCCAATCTGCCCCACTCCTGAAAGGGAAAAGAGTAGCAAGCTATGAAATGCAATCGAACAGTAAATATCAGAAAATTGTTTCTTCTATCTTCTATTCTCAGCTTTTCCAGTTCCATAAGGAACCGGATCAAAATCCAGTATCTTTGTAATCAGTTTTGTTTCCAAACGCCGACGCAAAGTCTCATCCACACAGTAATATGCCTGTCCATATTCATCAAATAGCATTCTTGTGGATAAACTGGTTATGTATCCTTCGTAATGCTTCAGCACTACATTGATTGCTTCCACATCACCCTCTGATGCTGCCTGAATAATATGGAAAGGCAGCAATTCAGATTCATCAATCTGTCTTTCGTTTTTTCTCATCCGTATTTGCCTCCATAATTTGTTTGAGTAATTCGAGTGAGCGTTTCCGATGTTCATGGATGGTACTGCGTACAAGGTTCATTTCCCTTGCAATTTCCGCATCACTCATATCCATGAAATAGGATAACAGAATGACATTCCGCTTCTTTTCCGTCAGATTTTTTAAGGCTTCCGCAATCAAAGCATCTTTAACTTCAATATCATAACCAAGGACCTGAAAGCGGCATGTTTCCAAATCGTATTCATCCATCGTAAAAAATCTGCTCAACTCCTTCTGCGACAATTCCGACAACATCACTTCGTGCTTTTGCCGATAGGCCAAATGTCTTTGATAATCAATGACTTCGCCTTTTAATGCCAATTTACATATCCGGTCAAACTGATGTCTGACCGTCCATTCTTTCCAGGAAGAAGATTGCTCCATAAGAGTTCACCTCCTTCCCGACCAACTGGTATGAGCGAAATCCTTTATTTCCCTTTCGCTCAATATCCCGATTGGGTATTTGCCCATGTTGGGGTGAAGTCAAAACTTTTTTAAAAAAAATTTGATATATATAATAAGCGCCCAGATGGGTGTATTCCCACTGAACGCTATTTATATCAGATATTATTTTTTCTCCACATAATTCTGGGGAGAATAATGCACTTTTTGAAGTAAAATAACCGGCATTACACTGAATGCCGGTTATCGCTCCCTCCTTCTGTTATTAAACTGATAATGTCTTTCTTCAAACCAAAAAAAACCCTTAAACTGTCCGGATTTCATAAACCTCCAAACATATTCAAAGGACAAAACAACGTGAAAAAACCTTTGAATACTGCGTTTTTTTATATGCAATATCCAAAGTTCCTATATTCCGTTAGTGAACTATACCCCTTTATTAAAGTGAATTATTAGTGCATTTCCAAACCAAAATGTGCACTATACACTATACATGGAGGTACATATATGGCTAAATCTAAGAAAATTGATAAAGACATGGGGTTTCGTCTTAAAAAGGCTAGACTGGATCAAAAGCTGACATACGATGAGTTATCAGAAATGTCCGGTGTTTCGTCAAGATATATTAAGGAAATTGAAAATCATGGCAATATTCCAAGCCTTGAAAAATTAGGGCAACTGATTCGTGCATTACATATCTCTGCTGATCCTTTCTTTTATCCGGCAGCTCCAACCGACAATCTGGATTATCAAAGGCTGCTGGTCTATCTCTCACAATGTACGGAAGAACAGATAACAACGATTCTTGCCATTGTGGAAGCCTATCTTCGGACATATAACAAACCCACAAATTAGAATAGCAGAAAGATTTTGATTTTAACTTGATTGTTTCTGAATTATTCTGGAGAAAAACAGGGTGGAAGTTCCATGATTGGACGCTCCACCCTGCTTACTTATTTCATTATTGTATTCAATAACTCTTTTACCTTAACACTCTCTTTAACAATCCCAAGTCCAGCAAGTATCTGTACTGCATCTACGATACCCTGATAATAGGCTCTCTGTTGTTCCTGAAAGTGCGCATGATCTACAATATCCATATAGTTTTCTAAAAAATTTCTCTGCTCTGCTAAAAGCTCAGATAAGAGTTTTTCATATTCCCGGTTTGCTTTTTTCAGCTCCTTATCTGCTTTCTTTGTTTCCTCTGTCTGTATGGAATACTCCCGTTCGTCTGCTTCACTGCGAAGCTCCTCAAAAACATCAGATAGCTTTTCAAATACTTCATTCATTTTTGTATCCACCTTTCTCTAAATAAGTATTGCATTTTACAGGCAGTATTATCAATCCTTAAATTTCTTACAACAATATTTTTCCGCACTTCATCTTTAGAAGTATATTATCAAGATTATTCCGTAAAATCAATCATGTGGCACTTCATCTTTAGAAAGTTGGTGATAATATGAAAATTTACTGGAATAAAGAAAGCAATTCCAAAAATCTGATAGGTCAGAGAGTAAAGGAATTGCGAACCGAAAGGCAGCTATCGCAAAAAGCACTGGCAGAACAGCTCCAGCTTGCCGGATATGAATTTAGCGATTTGACCGTATTACGAATAGAACAAGGGACACGCTTTGTACCAGATTATGAAGTGGTTGCCCTTGCTGAATTTTTCCATGTATCTTGTGAATATCTTTTAGGTGTCAGAAGCGAAAAATAAGCAGTGATCTGTATTTCTTCTTTACAGACCGCTGCTTAAATTTTTGTTGAAACGATAGCCTACACCCCATACCGTCTGTATGTAGATTGGCTTGCTTGGGTTATCTTCTATCTTTTCTCGTATGTTGCGTATATGGCTCATGACGATGTTGTAATCACCGGAATAGGGTTCTTCCCAGATAAGATCATAGATTTGCTCCTTGCTAAACACCCTACCCGGACTACTTGCTAACAGATACAGTATTTCAAATTCTCGATTTGTAAGCGTAACTTCTGTATTCCCAGTAATAACACTTCTTTTCGATAAATCTACTATCAATTCGCCTATTTGAATATTTTTTGTTTCCTGAAGCATATTACACCATTCAAAATTCTTACTATTACTTATTATCTGTAACATTCTCTGATAAGTCTCTTCTTCCTCATCAGAAAATGATAAAACTAATATTTTTCCCATTCTATCACCTATACTAATGAAATATTCTCACTGCCATATTTCATGGATATATGCTTAATCAATACATCCTCTGATTTCTTCCAACGAGGAAATTTTATTTTCTTTCATATATCTCCAAATTCCATCTATGATTTCTACAGTCGCATAAGGATTATGAAAATTTGCAGTTCCAACAGCAACCGCCATTGCTCCCGCCATAATAAATTCAAGAGCATCTTCGTATGTTGAAATACCACCCATGCCAATCACGGGCACATCAACGCTATGGCAGACCTCATAAACCATTCGCAGTGCCACAGGCATAATACCGGGACCAGAATACCCTCCGATTCTATTTGCAAGTACAGGTTTACGCTTATGTATATCTATTTTCATTCCTCTTAGTGTGTTAATTAGTGAAATTGCATCTGCCCCACCAGAAACAGCAGCTTTTGCTATTTCTGTTATATCGCTGACTTCCGGTGACAGTTTTACAATCAAAGGTTGTTTTGCGTAATGACGAACAGCACCCACTATCCGTTCTACAATGTGCGGATCTGTGCCAAAGCTCAATCCACCCTCTTCCACATTTGGACAGGAAATATTAAGTTCCAAAAGATCAATATCACAATCTGCAAATTTCTCTGCAACCGAACAATACTGTGCCAAAGTATGTCCACAAATATTGACGATTATCTTCGTATTATATTGTCTAAGAAACGGAATATCATTCTCAATAAAATGTTTTGCTCCTGCATTCTGTAATCCAATGGAATTTAATAAGCCATCCTGTGTTTCTGCAACTCTGGGAACGGGATTTCCCTTCCATGCTTCCTCAGAAACACCTTTCACTGTAATTGCACCCAACCGATTTAAATCAATCAATTCTCCATATTCCCGACCAGAACCAAAAGTCCCGGATGCTGTTGTAACCGGATTTTTTAATGTCACGCCTGCAATCGTCATTTCCATCCCACTATTCATCC
>JALERM010000031.1 GCA_022764165.1 Eubacterium sp.
AAAGTAATAAAAAAGCCCGTATCCGGGCAAAAACAATCGCGGGGCACGCGAGGGTAGCCTGCAGATACTTGGCTCATGAGAGCCATTGAACAGGAAGCCCCCACTTCATAATCTTTGATTTAAGTGGTGGGAGCATGTCACATAATAAGAGTGGTATTAACTTTGGTTCCTATGCACATACCGGTCTGCCGGTAGAAGTATTTGCTCAGGGTGCTGGACAGGAAAATTTCGCAGGCTACTATGACAATACAGATATTTACGAAAAAGTTGCGGCACTGACAGGAGTAAAATAAATTGAAAATGAAAGAAGTTTTTTTCAAAAAGAAAAACTCCGTTCTGCTGATGATTCTAATAGGAATACTATTGACAGGTATCCTCATAGCCATACCGACTGGCTATGAGGATGCCTTGATTTATCAGGATATGGAGCGGGCGGTCGGAAAAGTGATAGATACAAATAATTCAGCGATTATCACTTCCGGGCTGGTACAGTCAGGAGAACAGTCCTGCACGCTGGAGATACTGAATGGGAAATTTAAAGGAAAACAGATCAAAGGAGTAAATTTTCTCAGCGGGTCACTGGAGAAAGATAAAATATATAAAGCAGGAGAAAAGGCACTGGTGACCATCAGTTATCAGGGAGACGAAATTGGTTCTGTGGTTATGTCAGATCATTACCGTTTGGATAAAGAAGCTATTCTTATGTTGATATTTGCTGTTCTTTTAATTGTTGTAGCCGGAAAAAATGGATTTCTGGCGATTTTTTCTTTTCTCATTACGGTACTTACTGTCTGGAAAATTTTAGTTCCTGCTTATCTGAAAGGATATTCGCCTGTTTGGATTGGTATCTTTATCACATTATTCCTTACCGTCATGATTATTTTTTTCGTGTATGGATTTGATAAAAGAACATTGGCAGCTTCTTCAGGAGCAATGTTGGGAATACTGACTACGTGTGTCCTGGGAATGCTGTTTACTGATATGTTTCGAATACATGGTGCAGTAATGCCGGATTCCGAGTCCTTATTGTATAGTGGGTATCAGAATCTGAATCTGACATCTATTTTCATGAGCAGTATCTTTATCGGTGCTTCCGGTGCCATGATGGATCTTGCAGTGGATATTACTTCGGCTGTTCATGAGGTTATTGAGAAGAAACCTGATATCACCTGGAAGGAAGCTGCAAAATCGGGAATGAACGTGGGACGTGCAGCCATGGGGACTATGACAACAACACTGCTTCTTGCCTATTCCGGAGGCTATATTACGCTGTTGATGGTGTTTATGGCCCAGGGTACACCAATGGATCATATACTGAATTATAAATATGTGGCGGCAGAAATACTGGATACAGTAGTAGGAAGTTTTGGTCTGGTGACAGTGGCTCCTTTTACTGCGCTTGTTTCGGGTCTCACTCTTACTGGAACATTTTCCCCGGGGAAAATGTAAAAATCCCCGGGGCAGAATAAACGCATGAATGAAAATATCTGATTATTTTTGATGAAAACTGTAAGAAGTTGCTAACACAACTTTTTATGATTGGCATCCGTTGACAACAATAATTGTGTGTACTATGCTTGGAATTGAAACAGAAGTACTATGAGAGAACCGATAGGACAGAAAAGATGCCAAAAAAAGACACAAAACTTCAAAAATTATCAGAAAGTATCCAATATACGATAGAAGAAATGAGAGGATTAGGGATAGAAGGGCTGGATCAGCTTTTTCTGGAAATATATATGGAAGAGGCAGAACAGCTTACAGACAGCAGACAGCAGGCAAAAGTAAAACATTCTATGAAAGATGTCATAGGAATTGTATTTTTTGCTGTTCTGACAGGAAATGATGAATGGACAGATATCTATGATTTTTCTCTGGATGAAAGGGATGTTCTGGAAAAGTATCTGGAACTGCCAAATGGGATTCCTTCCCATGACACAATACAAAGACTTTTCTCTATCCTGAATGGAGACGAGCTGCAGTGTATGCTGATAAATATACTGGTCAGGATTGTGACTGTGGCAGGGAAAAAAATAGATAAATACCTTTACCAGAATGAAGAACTTGGGTGTTATATCCGTGATGTTATCGCAGCGGATGGAAAGGAGATCCGCAATACTGGAAAAGCAGGAAGCCAGAAGGTAGAAGAAAGAAGAAACCTGCAGGAATTCAACGTGTTATCCACCGAATGGGGGATCAATTTATCATCGACCAGGATCGATGAGAAAAGCAATGAGATCCCGGAAATGCAGGAAGTCCTGAAGACACTTGACTGCCGTGGCTGTGTGGTGACTGCGGATGCAATGAATGCCCAAAAAGCCACGGCATGCGCCATAATAAAAGAAGCTCATGGAGATTACTGCTTAGCCCTGAAAGGCAACCAGAAGACTGCATATCAGGAAGTGGAAGAATATTTTGCCTGTGAGGGACTCCTGAAGGAGCTGCGAGAAAAAGAAGGGTGTTATAGAAAAGAAACAGAAGAGACAACAGGCGAGATAATAACAAGAGAGTATTATATCACCGATGACATCAAATGGTTTGCCGACAGGAAGGAGTGGGAAAAGCTCACTTCGATCGGCTGTGAAAGAAAAACGATCACCAAAAAAGGGACGAAAGAAACCCATATAGAAGAAAGATATTATTTGTGCAGCATCAAACCCATCGCAGAGCTGTTTGCGATCGTAGTACGCAGACACTGGCATATAGAGAACTGTCTGCACTGGACCCTGGATGTTGTCTTCAAAGAAGATAAGCTCCGGTCAAAAGAAAAGAATGCGATACACAATCTTGGTTTGATCCGAAGATTTGTCATGTTCATA
>JALERM010000034.1 GCA_022764165.1 Eubacterium sp.
CCATCAGAAATGGCTTGCTGCTTCCAATGTGCTTCCTTCATTTCGATATTACATACCTCTTAGCAATTTCAGAAGTGATCTGGAGAAGTTCCTCTCTGACAGACTCCGGTTCAAGAACCATAACCTTATCTCTGCACGACAGCATCCATGTTATCAGACTATCTTTATCGATATACTCATGCTCAAACAATAGTGTACCATCATCCTGCACCCGAAAAGATTCTGGTCCAAATTCCTCAATCAGATGCCATTTCATTGATGCATCAAAAACAGCCTTAACGAGAATATCTTCTCTGTAGACAAATCAGGCACCGGCACTTCACGTTTTGTCACATCCACCTGTGTCTGAATAAGCTTGTCCATACGATTCAGCTTGAACATGCGAAAATCTTCTCTGAGTCTGCACCAGCCCCAGACATACCAGCTGGTCCATTTAAAAATCAAGAAGTATGGTTCAACCTCTCTTGCACTATCTCCACCTGGTGCACAATAATCGAAGCTGATCACTTTTCTTTCCTCGATTGCCATCTGAATGATTTCAATTTTCCATGATAAGGAATCCTTATACCAGGATGATAAGTCAATCAATATAGATTCACTTCCGCTTACGTATTTGGATGAGCCGGCCTTGATTTTCTCCATAAGCTGACCGTAGTAGTGGCTGCCGCTTACGCTGTCCAGACTGCGTAACCCTGCCATTATCACCTGCATATCTTTGGATGTCAGAATCGTTCTGTCCATCCGATATCCATCCATAATACGGATACCACCACCGACACCTTGCACAGTACTGATAGGAATGCCAGCTTTACACAGATCCTCTATATCTCTATTGATGGTTCTTCTGGAGACCTCAAACATTTGTGCAAGGTAGGGTGCTGTAACTTTTTCCTCCTGCAATAACACGGATAAAATTCCGATAAGCCTGTCTATCTTCATAACATTTTATGCAAAAAAACAAAGTGTGCATCCCCCGGAGGGTTTTTAGACAGTTTTCTATTCTTCCGAATCTCTATTTAAAATTCAATCCATTCTTCTTTGCCCAGTCTAAAAACAATTGATCATAAATGTCGCCGCATATCATGTTAAATTCATCATATAAATTCAATTCTCGCAGCCTTTCGATAAAGGAATCTACATATTTACTTCTTCTTAAAATATTAAATAGCTGTTTTCTTATTTCTTTATCGTCCACACATTCTCTCACATAAAATCTCATGATGTCTGCGTGATCGATCTCATCATATGTTAGAAAATGGAAATTATTTTCATCCTTCACAGACAATTTTGCATCCATATCAAGATTCTGTAATTCAATTGCAGAAACTGGGAGTCTGTCAAAATTATTGGTATCCTTATGATAAAACAGGTATGCATTTCTGTTGTTAATTGCTAGCATTAATTCTATAATTGAAACCATTATCTCTTTCCTCCCGTCAGTGTTTTTGTCTTTAGTATCCTAGTCTATGTTTCGTTATCCCAACTCAATTCCTCATAGCGTCATCCAGATATTGTTTATCATAAGCGTGGATCATCGGCACGGTATCCGATGATTGCATCGTAATCATCAATATCAACAAGGAAATGCAAAATGGTATATTCGTCTGCTGAAAGATTTGAAATCCTCAAATTATATATTTCGATCTCATATTGATTTGCATATCCATCTACGCCTTCTGTACAAGCCCATTCCTTTGATTTGATGCAGTCATCGCCTGAACAAAGGAGATCAGCAAAATCATCAAAAGAAATTTCCTTCATAAGCAATTGCAAGCTGATTCTTCAGATCGTAAAATCGGTTATTGACCGGCATAGCCGAAAGCATCAAAACTTTCGTCTTTACACCTGCTCGAATCACTTTGTTTAACAGCTTTAGATATCTATTTTCCTTCTTCTCATCCCCGGAAAGTTCTCCACCATTACGGAAATCATGTGATTCATCGACGAGATTGAGTTCAGGGAGCATAAACTCAATTTTACAGTTCGTTTATATAAAATTTCTAATATTTATTGAAGTTTTCGGCTCCCTGAACTCTTAAATACACAAGGTTTTCTTCATATTTTGAGCAATAAAATCGAGAGTTAATTATCTTTACATGAAACCCGATAAAATTACCTCTTAATGGCGTAAATAAGCCATTTATTAAAACGAGAGTTAAAATATCAGGGAGTTCACAATGATTTTCCTAACGATAATCTCTCTCTTATGGAACAGACCTTTGCAGATTTTAAAAAAGAGGCTCTTTCACGAAAGAACCAGGTCAAAGAAAAGAAAAACTCTTTGAAGGAATTCAAAGACTGGATATTGATACAGCACAACAAACTACTTCTCATTATACAATAAAGACAAATGCGCCTGAAGAGTCATTACTTCAGGCACACGGATAATTTCAAGTACGCCTCGGCGTACTTGCTGCGAGGTGCGCGTCATGCGTCGCATGACATGATACATCTGCGCACCTCTGCAATCCGCCGGAGGCTTTATCTTGGAAGGAGATTGGACTCCCACCAAGACTAAATTGTCGTAACTCACCAACTATAGAGGTGGGAGTCTTATCTCATTTCAAGATAAAAATACTATAGCATAGACCATCATCAAATTCAACATAAATTGTCTTACTCTATTGACAGAATCTACTTTCTTTCTTATAATAATATCAATAATAATTACTATTATCTAAGGAGGGGGTTATGGCAGCTTTAAAGTACAGCCGTCAACGGGTATCCATCAAGGATTTTCTTATGACACGAACAGATCATCCTACGGCTGATGTGGTTTACCAGGAACTTCGGCATACCTATCCGAATATAAGCCTAGGAACTGTTTATCGTAATCTGTCCCTTCTTGCCGATATGGGAGAAATCGTAAAGGTGACCACCGGATATGGTGCTGATCATTTTGATGCTCACACCGCACCCCATGATCATGTTGTATGCACCAGATGTCACAAAATACAGGATCTGAAAATGAACTATCCGGAGAATGTAGAAGAGATTGCATCCATGTTTTACAGTGGCAAAATTGAAGGACACACAACAAACTTTTATGGTATTTGCAGCGAGTGTCTGGCTAGGGAATCAGAGGACTAATTTTTCTGAATATTTATATGGTCTACAAGAAATTCCAAAAGTATTTAATAAAAAAATCAAATACCGTTGACAAAATAGTTAAACTGTGATATCTTAATATCAGTAATAATTACTATTATTAAAAGCAAAAAAAAATTTATATAAGCAAAGGAGACTACAACATGAAGAAATTTGTATGTAACGTATGTGGTTATGTTCATGAAGGAGATTCTGCACCGGAATTTTGCCCGATCTGTAAAGCACCTGCTGAGAAATTCACCGAGCAGGCCGGCGAAATGACATGGGCAGCTGAGCACGTTGTTGGTGTTGCTCAGGGTGTACCGGAAGACATTATCAAAGATCTGAGAGCAAACTTTGAAGGTGAATGTTCAGAAGTTGGTATGTACCTGGCTATGGCTAGAGTTGCTCACAGAGAAGGTTATCCGGAAATCGGTCTGTACTGGGAAAAAGCTGCTTATGAAGAAGCAGAACACGCAGCAAAATTTGCTGAACTTTTGGGTGAAGTTGTTACAGACAGCACCAAAAAGAATCTGGAAATGAGAGTTGACGCTGAGAACGGTGCAACTGCTGGTAAAACTGATTTGGCTAAACGTGCAAAAGCAGCTAACCTTGATGCTATCCATGACACTGTTCATGAAATGGCAAGAGACGAAGCTCGTCACGGAAAAGCTTTTGCTGGTCTGCTGAAGAGATATTTCGGCTAAGATATTGCAATTACCAAAGAGAGTGAATCAAGCGGTTCACTCTCTTTTTCTTGACTCTATCACAATAGAAGACTATAATATATTTATCTTGAAATGAGATAAGACTCCCACCTCTATAGGTGATGAGTTACGTCAATTTAGTCTTGGTGGGAGTCCAATCTCCTTCCAAGATAAAGCCTCCGGCGGATTGCAGAGGTGCGCAGATGTATCATGTCATGCGAAGCATGACATGCACCTCGCAGCAAGTACGCCGAGGCGTACTTGAATAGGAAGATCAGAAAAGTCATGATTTTTTCTGAGATTCTATAAGTTAGGAGGGTTACTATGTCCAAATATGCAGGAACAAAAACAGAACAGAATTTGATGGAAGCTTTTGCCGGAGAATCTCAGGCTCGCAACAAATATACCTATTATGCATCCGCTGCAAAAAAAGCAGGATATGAGCAGTTGGCAGCTTTATATCTGGAAACTGCAGACCAGGAAAAAGAACACGCTAAGATGTGGTTCAAAGAATTCCATGGAATTCATGATGTAGAAACCAATCTGGAAGATGCTGCTGCAGGAGAAAACTTCGAATGGACCGATATGTATGCACGTATGGCCAGAGAAGCCCGCGAAGAAGGATTTGAAGAACTGGCAGCCAAATTTGAAGGGGTTGCAAAAGTAGAAGCAGCACACGAAAAACGCTATCTCAAGTTACTGGAATCTTACAAAAACAACAAGACTTTCAAAGGAGATGCCCCTCTTGGATGGAAGTGCCGTAACTGTGGATATGTACATGAAGGAGAAGAAGCTCCTCAAGTTTGTCCTGTATGTGCTCATCCACGTGCATATTTTGAAAGAAAAGTTGAAAACTATTAAAATATGTCATAGAAAGGTGCCAGTGCAGCATAGCTGTCGGCACCTTTTTCATCTATTCTTATTCAGAACGGAGAGCTTATAATGAAAAGAGAAACCGGTTATATTCATATTTACTGTGGCAATGGAAAAGGGAAAACTACTACCGGAATGGGACTGTGTACCCGTGCCGCTGGTTTTGGTTATCGGGTTTTAATCTACCAGTTTATGAAAAACAACAAAACCAGTGAACGAAAGATTCTGGAACAGGTACCCAATATTACATTTATTGACGGACTGGAACAGGAAAAGTTCAGTTTTCAGATGACTCCGGAAGAAAAAGAACAGCGCAGACAATATTACGAGCAACAATTTAACCTGATTACCCAAATTGCCCGAGAGGAACACTATGATATTCTGTTTTGTGATGAACTTATCTATACCATCCGTGCAGGATTATTTACAGAATCCATCCTTACAGATTATCTGAAAAACAAACCTGAAAATCTTGAAATTATTCTCACCGGTCAGGATCCGAGCCAGGAGCTTATAAATCTTGCCGATTACGTTTCTGAAATCCGAAAGATTAAGCATCCCTTCGACCAGGGTATTCATGCCCGATTGGGAATTGAAAAATAGTTTACGTTAGGAAGTGAAAGAATGGAACCATTAGAATTTGCAGGAAACCGAATGGAAGAAGTCGAAAACTGGGAAACCCTGATGTTTCTTTATGATGCTGCCCTTCGACAGGTTTCCACAAAGATTGATATTCTCAATGAAGAATTTGCACATGTTCATAATTATAATCCCATTGAACATGTAAAATCCAGAATCAAGGAGCCCCGGAGTATTGTAAAAAAACTAAAACGCCATGGACGGGAAGTTACGCTTGAAAATATGCTGAAGTATATCAACGATATTGCCGGTGTACGAATTATCTGTTCTTTTACTTCTGATATTTATCGCATTGCCGATATGTTGGCAAGGCAAAAAGATCTGACTGTTCTGGAATTGACAGATTATCTTGCCAAACCTAAAGCAAGCGGATACCGCAGTTATCATATGCTTGTAACTGTTCCGGTCTATCTTTCTGATGGTGTGGTAGATACTAAAGTAGAAATACAGATCCGCACCATTGCTCAGGACTTCTGGGCCAGCCTGGAACATAAGATTTACTACAAATTTGAGGGAAATGCACCTGATTTTATCAGCAAAGAACTCCAATCCTGTGCTCACATTGTTGCCGAACTGGATGACAAGATGCTGTCTTTGAATGAAGCCATCAAACAATGTCCAAACGAGAAAGGGTGACCAGTGGACGGGTGGGGGTGACTAGGCACCCCCTAAAATGAGGAGTGCCCAGGCACCTTTCGGCACCCGGGCTATTATTATGAAAAAATTTTATGTGTAATGAACCCATTACAATACACAACTTCGCTATTCCTTTCGGAACTGTATTTATCATATCAGCATATTATGAACAATTTATGAACTTTATGTGAATTTATCGTTAATCTATACAATTTTTTATACTTTACCACTTTATCTTTGTACAATAATTACCAATGATATCATCTGTTTTCTTTTTTCTTTGTGTATTTTTCTTTGTTTTTCGCCGTTTTTCTTTGTTTTTTTATCTATTTTTTTTGTTTTTACATACCCGTTCTTTTACATCCCCAGCCAACCTTTAATTACATTAATAATTTTTTCAAACCAGGATATTATTGTTGCCAAAACGCCCTTTACCTGTTCTTCGCTGATCTGTATATCCATATCTTCCAGCTTTTGATACAGATCCTTTGCCTGTTCTTTCAGCGCATCCACATTCAGATCCAGGGAACCAATTTTTTCCATAAGGCCGGCGATCTTAGCTTTATCTTCCTCTGAAAGCTGAATATTCATTTTCTTTGCCGTATCATTAATAACCGCTTCTATTTCCTGAGGATCTTCCACTTCTTCGGCAACAATAATGTCTTTCACTGCACCAATCAGAGCTTCCGCCTGTTCCTGTTCTCCCAGAGATTCGCCCAATTCACTGGTTATTACCAGTTCCTCTGTGGCTGCATCTGCATTTTCCGGATTGATGGTTTCACCTGTCATTTCTCCGTAAGCTTTCATAGCACCCACAAGAGCAGCAGTTCCGGAAATATTAAACGGTCCGGCCACACGTACTTCAGCATTCTCAAGGCCTGCTGTAGCAAGTGCGTTCTGATACATACCTGTTGTACAATATGAAATATTACTTGTCTTTACTTTAATTCCGGTTCCTTCTTCTTTCTTCTCAACCACAACTGAAGACAATGCACGGCTTCCGATTACACTGGCATCCAAATATGCATCCAGATACGCATGCTCATCCGCATTTGTAACCGTCACAATCATATATTGATCCAGCTGTGAAGCATCCACTCCCAGAAGATTCAATACTGTACTTTTTTCAGATTCACTCAGATCTGCTCCCAATGCCAGATATGGTGCATCTATTTGATCTGCATAGACTTTTTCTGATTCTGCCGCTGCTCCTGCCAGTGACAACACCGCCATCAAGACAGCAATTCCTTTTTTAATCTTCATATAATACCTCCTTTATTACGACACTCATTATACCATTCTTTTCTCCTACTGTCTCTTAAACTTCTATTATATTCATAAAACTTTCGATATTCATTAACATTTTCTTCACAAGTTCCTCATTTTTTTCTCACATTTTCAGGGTATACTAATATCATAAAATAATTGATGCATTATTTTATAACTTTTCTTTTTCATATGTCGATTTTATATCGACTCTCCTTCCTTTAAAATAAAGCGTGTTGGTCAGAACTCCTCATTCTGACCAACACGCTTTTTATCTTGAAATTTCTATAATCTTTTATCTAAAACATTAGATAATATGGCAAATTCTTCCAACGAAAGTGCTTCTCCACGTATAGCCGGCTGAAAACCGCACGCCGCAATTGCCTGTTCTATCTCCTCCTTATCGAATGATAAGCCTTCATAATTTTTCAGGCTATTGGCAAGAGTTTTTCTTCGCTGATTAAATGATGCGCGGATAATCTGAAACATCAGTTTTTCATTGTTCACCTGCACCGGTGGCTGACTGTGACGTGTCAGACGAATCACTGCACTTCCCACTTTCGGCCGCGGCATAAAACAGTTAGGCGGAACATTGGCAACAATATACGGCTCCGCATAGTACTGAACAGCCAGAGACAGTGCCCCGTAATCTTTGGTTCCCGGCCCCACCTGCATACGGTCTGCAACCTCTTTCTGCACCATAACAGTAATTGATTCTACCGGAACATGATTTTCAAACAATCCCATAATAATGGGAGTTGTAATATAATACGGCAGATTTGCCACAACTTTGATGGGGCGTCCCTGATTTTTTTCATCTGCCATTTTCCTGATGTCCACCTTAAGAATATCATTGTTGATGACCGTCACATTATCATAATCTTTCAGAGTATCCTGCAAAATAGGTATGAGATTCTTGTCAATTTCCACTGCACAAACTTCCCCTGCTGCTTCTGCCAGATACTGCGTCATGGTTCCAATTCCCGGACCAATTTCCAGTACAAAATCATCTTTTGTAATATCCGCTGCACGAATAATTTTATCAAGCACATGAGTATCTATCAGAAAGTTCTGACCGAATTTTTTCTGAAATGTGAATTGATATTTATTCAAAACCGCTATGGTTTCCTGAGGGTTTCCCAAACCAGGTTTTCTCACATCACTCATAAATTTCTCTCTCCTGTCAAAAACAGGGCATAGCGATTACTGCCATGCCCCATCATTTTATAATTCAAAATCTTTTTCGTAAAGAAGGATTCGTCCATCCGCATCTGCATGCCGTTTGGAAATTCTTCTTCCCAGACGGGCACTCCCGGCACGACGGATTGCTTTGTCCACCATATCTTTTACTTTACCAATCGTAATGGGTTCATCC
The DNA here is from genome assembly GCA_022764165.1 of Eubacterium sp. Classification (GTDB taxonomy): domain Bacteria; phylum Bacillota; class Clostridia; order Lachnospirales; family Lachnospiraceae; genus Oliverpabstia. The sequence goes on from JALERM010000034.1 coordinate 8,584, forward strand.
TCTCTCTGATTATCACCAATCAAAGTATACAATGCAAGTACTCCCATCTCATCGATACGGTAACCATTTTCTTTTGCATAGGTTCTTGCAAATGTCACCAACTCATCATTGGTAAATACAGGAATAGATATTACCGTATCGAATTTTTTGGCAAATTCCGGATAATCTGCAAGCAGCTTTCGCATATTGGCTTTATCATCTTCAATCAAAAGAATCATGCTGTCTGTACGGAAATCCATTGCCCTGGAAAGTTTTTCTATTGTCTCTGCAGTCATAAAGCTTGCACGTTCAATCAGAAGAAATCCTCCAGCCATCTTACTGATTACTGCAGCCGGATCTTTACAATTCATATCAGATGCATCCAGACTTGCATATTTGACAGCCTGTAATCCCAGTTGTTTACAGATTACTTTTACCAGTCCTTCACTGAGTCTGGTCTTACCCGTACCATGACTTCCCATGATGGCAATATTTCCCTGACGGGATGTTTTCTCATTCACATGTTCAAAAACACCATTAATAGCATTCAGAATTTGTTCATCCATTCCCGGAACTTTAGAGAAATATGAAAACAGACGTTTTTGCTCATCTGTCAGATATTCCGGTCGGGTTTCATTCAGAATTCTCATCCGTTTTTCTTCCGGAGTCTCTGCTTCCACCATAGGAATAGTCTCAGTGACTTCTTCAACATGTATTTCTTCCGGTTCTAGTTCTTCACTAAGAATCTCTTCCGATTCAAACTGTTCAGCGATAACTCCTTCTGGTTCTTCATAAGAATCTTCTTCTGCCCGGAAAATTGCTTCTGCATCAATCTCTGCAAAACCAGGTTCTTCTTTTCTTTTTTGAAGGTCCATAATCAGTGATAAGTCCAGATCCGGAATAAGACTTTCATTATCAGAATCTTCTTCCTTAATATCCGCCAGTTCACTTATTCCTGCAAACAAATCGTCTACGTTCTTTTCCGTTCTCTCAGATTCTTCCAGTATAATTACTTCTGACTCAAACTTTTCTTCATCAGGTTGCTCCAGTACAATTTCTTCTGATTCAACTTCTTCTGCATCAGATTCTTCCAGTATAATTGTTTCTGGCTCAACTTCTTCTGTATCAGGTTCTTCCAGTATAACTGTTTCCGGCTCAACTTCTTCTGTATCAGATTCTTACAGTATAACTGTTCCCGGCTCAACTTCTTCTGTATCAGATTCTTCCAACACAATTTCTTCCGGTTCCGATTCATTTGCAGAATCTGCAATATTTTCAACACTAATCAATAAAGAAGCTTCAAACGCTGCCATAGCCGTCGCTTCATCAGCAGTCAATTCCGGCTGCTCCTGAACTTGTAATACTTTCTCATTTTCTGACTCTTCCACTGTCGGAGTCTGATCTTCTTCCGTCTCCGGATTTTCATCCAGTATTTCAGAATCTGTTCTCTTGTCAGATTGTTCTACTGCTTCTGCGAACAAACTGGAGGTCTCTGCAAACAAAGCCTCAAGATCCATGTCCTGTACACTGATAACTTCCCTATCCTCCGGCTTTTCTTCTTTCACCTTCACAGGTTTCTCAGTTTCAGTAATCTCAGTACGATGTTCAATGGCTGAGCCCCTATCCGCAGAAATCTTTGTTTCATTCACCGTTTCAGGTTCCAATTCTGTCACTTGATACCCTTCAATATTTTCTTCCTGCTCCGGTTCTGGAGGCAAATCTGATCCAGAGGCTTTGCCCAGGGCCTCGAAGGCATTCACTACTTTTGTCCGATTAAAACCGGAAAGTACTTCCTGAAAACTCTTGGCTAGTTTTTCCTGTAGCTGTGTTGTATCAACATGCACCGGCATCACTGGATCTTTCGTCACAGCTGCCTCTTCCATAGCAGAAGAATCAGATCCGGATAATATCTTCTGATTCTCAGTTGAGCGATCCTTATTTTTAACTGTGGATACCTGTTCCTTTGGAATCACAGAAGCTTTCTGAAGACTTTCCATAGCCGCCGCAGAAATTCCTGCTACTGTGGCTGCTGTAACCGGTGCTGTCGATCTGACAGGCTTTCCCGATTGCTCTCCTTGATTCCATCTGTCATACTTAGCCTTTTGATCTGGAGTAAGCGGCACATAGGACATTTTTAATTCCATTGCTTTGACAACATATTTGCCTTCTCCGAACCACAGAATCAAATCATCACAAGTCTCAATACATTTATTCTGTTTTCCCGCTTTCTTATATAATTTGGCCAATTCGTATACCCAGCGTTCGGTATATTCCCTGTCTTTATACTCTTCTAAAATTGCAATCTGCTCATCCAGAGGTGCATCCTGAGCTTTATAGATTTTGTATTTTAATATATACTTTGAAGTGTCGTTTGCGGCTGTTTCCAGATACTGATTATAATAATTTACAGCATCATCATTTTTTTTCATTTTCAAAGCCAGTTCCACCTGTCGATACAAAATCATCTTGCCTACAGAGGAACGCTTATAAGCCAGTTTCAGTATATTCATACTTTCTTCCAGCTCTCCGTTCACTTCATAGATATCCGCCACCATACAGAGTGTCCGCACACTCTTTACACGTTTCCACTCTATGCTGTCTGCAACTGCCAAAGCCCCCTCATAATCCTGTGCTTCTACCAGTCTGTTGATTTCATCCAATCTCATGCGATATTCTGTCTTATCCACTTTGTACTCACCTCTGTCTTGAAAATGTATCTTCCTGCTGCCTAACCACAGCACAATCCCGACGATTCTTCATCGCCTTCCACCCCATAATTCTTATTCAGTTTATCATACTGCTTATTCATTGTCAAAACAAAACAGAACAAGGATGCCGCCTTTCGCAGCATCCTTCTGCCTGCTAAATATACTAACTCCTTTATATCAACCGATTCGCAGTTTAAACTTCTGAATCTCTTTCTCGCTGGTAACTTTTTCAATCTCAGCACCCAGACTGCGAAGTTTTCCTTCAAAATCCTCATATCCCCGCTGAATATATACAATATCATCTACCATTGTGATTCCTTCTGCAGCCAGACCGGCAATAACAAGTGCTGCACCAGCCCTCAAATCCGGAGCGCTGACTCTTGCTCCCGTCAAACCTTCTACACCATCAATAATAGCAGTGTTTCCTTCCACACGGATGATTGCTCCCATACGGGTCAACTCGTCCGCATATTTAAACCGGTTTTCAAAAATACTCTCCGTCACTGTACTGGTTCCACTTGCCAGAGCAAGTGTCACCGCAATCTGCGGCTGCATATCGGTAGGATAACCAGGATAAGGCAGTGTCTTTACCTGTGTCTTACGAAGTCTCCTTGCCGCAATTACACGTACTGCATCATCAAACTCTTCCACTTCACATCCGATTTCTTCCAGCTTTGCTGTAATAGCTTCCAGGTGCTTGGGAATCACATTCTTAATCAGTACATCTCCTCTGGTAGCAGCAGCAGCAAACATATACGTACCGGCCTCAATCATATCCGGAACTATGGAATAATCCGTAGCATGCAACTCTTCCACACCGCGAATCCGAATCACATCTGTTCCAGCACCTTTGATATTAGCACCCATACTGTTTAGAAAATTCGCTGTGTCTACCACATGTGGTTCTTTTGCCGCATTTTCAATAATCGTATGTCCTTTGGCCATAGCTGCCGCCATCATAATGTTAATCGTAGCACCAACAGATACCATATCCATAAAGATATGACATCCACGCAGACCGTTCGGTGCCTCTGCTACGATAGCACCATGACGGATACTTACTGATGCACCCAATGCACGAAATCCTTTCAGATGGAGATTGATCGGACGGCTTCCAATATTACATCCACCGGGAAGGGGAACTTCTGCCTTTTTATATTTTCCAAGGAGTGCTCCCAGAAGATAATAGGAAGCACGTATTTTTTTTATATATTCATAATCCACACTGATATCGCCGATTGTCGAACCATTCAGCTTTACCGTATGACGGTCTACTCTGTCTACGCTGGCTCCAATCCCTTCAATTGCCTCCAACAGTACATTGATATCATTAACATCCGGCAGATTTTCAATCCGAACGGTATCATCTGTCATAATAGCTGCTGCAAGAATCGCCAGAGCTGCATTTTTAGCTCCACCGATTTCAACTTCGCCTACTAATGGGTTTCCACCTTTGATAATATATTGTTCCATAGTTCACCTCTATGTTTTTATACTCTGCAATATGAGTACTACAATCAGTTCTATTCTTTTGGCCTTGCGGCACATAATCCGCCTTCTCTTCACTATGTTATACCAAATAAAACTTTTTGTAAATAAAAATTAAAGATTCCTTCGATTTTTGTTCATATTGCCCCTCGAATTTTCAGATTATTTTACAATGCGTCAATAATGCACTGTAAAGTCTCTTCAATCCCCTTATTTTCTTCATCAATTACGATATCTGCATATTGTTCATACAGCACCACACGCTCTTCATATAAGTCTTTCAGTGTCTGGCCGTCTCGAAGAACCACTCCCCGGTTTTTCAAATTGCCCAGTCTTTTTCTAAGAGCCTGATAAGAAAGCTTCAGATAAATGACTGTCGCAATTTCCTTCAGATGTTCCATGGCTTCTTTCCCATAAACCACACTTCCTCCTGTAGAAATCACTGTATGTTCCGCCTCTATAGATGCATTTACCTGATTTTCTATTTTTATAAAACCATCCACCCCGTCCTGAGCAATGATTTCTTTCAATAAACGTTTTTCCTGTTTCTGAATCAGCAAATCTGCATCAACAAACTGATAGCCAAGTTCTTTTGCTAAAATAACACCGACTGTACTTTTCCCCACACCCGGCATACCAATCAATACAATATTGTTCATATAATTATCCTTTAATCAAATTGGTTTAGGTATTTCACCCTCATCTGATATAGTATCACATCTAAGGAACAGGCACAAGTTTTTTTGCGTTACTTGCCCTTCCTGTTGGTTTATTTTATAATAGGAGACAAAGGAGGCGCCGCTATGGAACGTATTATTTTTCATGTTGATGTGAACTCGGCTTATCTGAGTTGGAGTGCACTGAAACTTCTCAAAGAGAATCCAAATTCCACCGATATCCGGACAATTCCTTCCATCATCGGAGGGGACCGTGAAACACGGCATGGCATTGTTCTTGCCAAATCTATTTCCGCAAAAAAAATCTATCATATACAGACCGCTGAACCGGTAGCCAGTGCATTGCGCAAGTGTCCTTCTCTTACTATTGTTCCTCCGGATCATACTCTCTACTCGCAGTGCAGTAAAAAATTCATCAATTTCCTGCGTTCTCTGACAATAGAAATCGAGCAGGTCAGTATTGATGAATGTTATCTGGATTATAGTAGTATCGCTGACCGTTTTCCTGACTGTCTGACAGGTGCCTCTTATATCCGGAATTATATACGTGAAAATTTTGGTTTCACCGTCAATGTAGGAATCTCCAGCAATAAAGTTCTCGCCAAAATGGCTTCTGATTTTGAAAAGCCCGACAAAACACATACTTTATTTCCCGAAGAAATTCGGGAAAAGATGTGGTCTCTGCCTGTTTCCAGCCTGTTTATGGCTGGTCATTCTTCGGTAGCTGTCCTGAAAAAACTGGAAATTAATACGATTGGAGATCTGGCTGCTGCCGACCCCAAAATTCTTGCTCTGCATCTGAAAAGCCACGGAAAAACTTTATGGGAATATGCCAACGGCATTGATACCTCTCCGTTGGAAAGTGAGCCTGCTCAGGCAAAGGGAATCGGAAATTCTACTACCCTTTCCCATGACCTGCAGACTGCACAGGAAGCTTATCCGATTCTTCATCAGCTTTCCTGTAAAGTTGGCCAGCGGCTGAAAAAATCAGGGCAGTCAGCCAATAATCTATGTGTGGAAATCAAATATTCAACCTTTGACAAATACACACGGCAAATGCCGCTCGCTGGCCCGACTCAGGACGGAAAAGTTTTGTATCGTTCTGCCTGTCAGCTCTTTGATGCACTATGGAATGGAAACCCCATCCGGCTTCTCGGTGTGAGGGCAGGAAAACTTACCGAGACAGGAGAACCTTTTCAGATGGATCTGTTCTCCTACGATCCTAAAGAAACCGAAAAGCGGATGAAACTAGACCGGGCTATGGAGAAAATCAATAAGAAGTATGGAGATGGGGCGATACATCGGGGTATAAAATAAAGCCTCCGGCGGATTGCAGAGGTGCGCAGATGTATCATGTCATGCGAAGCATGACGCACACCTCGCAGCAAGTACGCCGAGGCGTACTTGAATTTTACATCTTACAACTTTGCAATCCATGTATTATAATAAAAATGAAAAAAGAGCAACCGCCCACAAAGTGGTTAGCTTCCCAGTGAATATAAAATAAGTCACTCGTCCGGCTAAGACAAGAGTGGCTTATTTTTATTTTCGCTTATTTGTCCTATCTATGTAGGTAAGCAGTGCAATCAGGAAAGATCCGCCTAAAAATAGCAAACTAAAAAAATCTACAGGATTATCTCCAAAAGATTTTCGCAACATGTAATTTGAAATCAGCAAGAAAAGTAAAGAGATCAGGTTCCGTGACTCATTTTAATGAGTCACGGAACCTGGCCCCCTGGCTTTAGCTCTTCATTCTCTTTTTCGGCATATTTAGCAATTCATTTGCTCTTCGACTTATAAACTTTTCGAGAATATCAAGCCTTTCTTCCTGCAAATTATATTTTTCATGTCTCTTAAATCTGAAATTAATCATTTGACGTAATTGTTTTTGCTGCAACCGCCCACAAAAATTTTGTACCAAATCATCATGGGTAATGCCACAGGAAGCATAACTTCTCGTCTCAGCATATTGGTTTATCTTTTCCAAATCATCTTTCATTGCAGTGACAAATAAAGAATATCCATTATCAAAAACAGGTGCACAACCAATTATTTCACCGGTATGGCTGTCACGTAAAACTCCAAAATTTCCATAGTGGCGGTCTTCATTATAAATCAATGCATCAAACACCAGCATACTTGCTAATTCCTCATAATACTTCTCTCCCAGATTCCTATAAAAATCGGAAACTGCATCCATTCCCCCTTCTCGTACAATCACACCAATTGGGACATATGATATATCTTTACTTGTAAACAATCTGCATGTTGAAGCAAGTATCCCTTTCCATTGCTCCAAATCATATGGTACATGGTGCAATCCCATCTGTTCTGCTATCTGAGATGCATAATATTCACTATACGGCTCCATTCCGGAATTTGCAAACCCCTTTGTTCCGCCTTTATACAGATATATCTCTCCACTCAGCCTTCTCCAGGCTTTTGGCAACATTCCTGCAGTAGTAAATTCCGGAGATGTGGATAATTCTCTGATTGACGTATTATATCCCGTATAAGCCACCATAGCCAGTATATCTGAAAAAGGATTTTCATATAAATTATATTCATCAAAAGTTCCTTTAAATTCCGAATCTACAATCCAATAACTGTCATTTACAGATAATCCCTTACATATATCAATAATTCCTTTATAATCACCCTGCTTCAATCCATATGTTGCCAGAATTTCATGTACATAAGTTCTATTCTTGGGTATGCTTCGATGCTGTATCCATTTTGTAAGGCCATTCAGAGAAACCTCCAAACCCGCTGGAAACACATCTCTTTTATTTTCATTAATATAATCAATGGATGTTACTCGTTCTTCCAGTCCCGGTTTTCCGATTTGAAACTCTATCAATAATTCATCAAAATTCTTCAAATAATACGACATTACTCCCCACCTTACTGTTCAAATGATTGTACATTTATATCCATATATTTATTCTTCAAACACATTATACTGCTATAACAATATATTATTCAAGATAATACTGTCTTTTTACTCAAAAACCAGGAGGACAGGTTCCATGACTCATTAAAACGAGTCGCAAAACCTGTCCCCCTGGCTTTTATCTTAGAAATTCTTAATTAGCAGATTCCCTGTGCCAGCATAGCATTGGCAACTTTTTCGAATCCGGCAATGTTTGCACCTACTACGTAGTTTCCTTCAAATCCGTAGCGTTTTGCTGCATCATCCATATTATGAGTAATATTGATCATGATGTTTTTCAGTTTTGCATCTACTTCTTCGAAACTCCAGCTCAGTCTTTCGCTGTTCTGGGACATTTCCAGTGCGGAAGTAGCAACACCACCTGCATTGGCAGCTTTTCCAGGAGCAAAGATTACTTTGTTTTCCTGCAGATACTGAGTTGCTTCCAGTGTGGTAGGCATGTTTGCACCTTCACATACAGCAGTTACGCCGTTTGCTACCAGCATCTTAGCATCTTCCAGTGTCAGTTCGTTCTGAGTTGCACATGGCAGAGCCAGATCAGCTTTGATGCTCCATACGCCTCTTCCTTCATGATATTCAACATTCGGACGAGCCTTTGCATACTCTGTCAGTCTTGCGCGGCGAACTTCTTTCACATCTTTCAACAGTTCTACATCGATTCCATCCGGATCATAAACCCAACCGGTAGAATCAGAACAGGTCAGAACTTTTACGCCCAGCTGCTGTGCTTTCTGAATAGCGTAAATAGCTACGTTACCGGAACCGGATACAACTGCAGTTTTGCCTGCGATATCAATACCGTTGATTTTCAGCAGTTCCTGAGTCAGGTACAGAAGGCCATAACCGGTAGCTTCTGTTCTTGCCAGAGAACCTCCGAAAGTCAGGCCTTTACCTGTCAGAACGCCTTCGTATACATTTCTCAATCTCTTATACTGACCGAACATATAACCGATTTCTCTTGCACCTGTTCCGATATCACCTGCCGGTACGTCAGTGTCAGCACCGATGTGTTTGCTCAGCTCTGTCATAAAGCTCTGGCAGAATGCCATAATCTCACGGTCAGATTTGCCTTTCGGATCGAAGTCAGAACCACCTTTACCTCCGCCGATCGGAAGACCTGTCAGAGAGTTCTTGAAGATCTGTTCAAATCCCAGGAATTTGATAATACCAAGGTTCACAGATGGATGCAGACGCAGACCTCCTTTGTAAGGTCCGATTGCACTGTTAAACTGTACACGATATCCTTTATTTACACGAACCTGTCCCTTGTCATCTACCCATGGTACACGGAACATGATTACTCTTTCCGGCTCAGTCAGACGCTCCAGAAGAGCTTCTTTTCTATATTTTTCCTCATTTGCATCGATTACGGGACGAAGAGAATCCAATACTTCTTTAACTGCCTGATGGAACTCCGGCTCACTTGGGTTCTTAGCCACTACGGCCTCGTATACCTCATCTACATAAGACATTTTTTGTTCCTCCTTAGAATTTGCTCATTGCGTTTTTGAATACGGGGATATTATAGCATGGTAAAGTGTTGAACACAAGAAAAAATTTTCATTTAAACGAAGGTTATGGAGAAAAAAGTTTCATTCTGTAGATTTTTTCTAATCTTTTACACAGTTTTATGAAACTTTCTCCCCCACAACTTTCATTTCTTACGTTTTTTCTTCTTTACGCTATACCCAAAACTTCCAATTTTTTTGCCCAGCCCATAGTATTCTCCGTAAGAGTATACCATCGGATGAGCTTTATTCAGATCGAATCTGCCCTTTTCATCCATACAGGATTCATCTGCATGCACTGCAAGAACCCTGGCAAGAAACAGATAATGCGACCCCAGTTTTTCTATTTTTTCCACACGACATTCAATATTTACCGGTGACTCTTCAATCATTGCCGCATTCACTTCCGAAGCCTCTGTTTTGGTCAGTTTCATTTCAGCAAATTTATCCACATCTCTTCCTGAACGGACACCACAATAATCTGTAGCGTAACATAGTTTTTCTGTTGTCAGATTAATCACAAATTCTCCGCTTTCCTCCAGCATATGGCAGGAGTACCGTTCCGGTCTCACGGAAATTGATACCATAGGCGGATTTGTACATACAGTTCCTGCCCAGGCTACCGTAATGATATTATCTTTGCCGTCTTTATCTCTGACCGTCACCATAACTGCAGGAAGGGGATAAAGCATATTGCCCGGTTTCCATTGTTGTTTTGCCATAATTTCTCCATTCCTATTGTTTACTGCTGCAGTGCATTCATAAATCTCGGAATCAATTGTTTTTTACGGGATACCACACCTTCCAGTCGGCATGATTCATCTTTTACTTCCACCTGGAATGCATCATAAACCAGTTTATCGGATCCTTTACCATAGCAGATCAGTTCTGTAGATTCTTTGATAATATTTGTCAGCATAAAGAACACCATCGTTACTCCATGGTTTCCGCATTCTTTTTCCACATACGGCATCAGGCGTTCCTTTACTGTCTGAAGTTCTTCTTCTGACATAAAACTGATCTGACCTACACCAAATACCAGTTCTCCCGCGATGAACTTTTTGTAATCCTGATAGAAGATTTCTTCCGGTGTCTTGCTGGAAAGGTTACTTCCGGCACGGAACATCTGTCCGGCAAAACTCTCTATATCTATTTTTGCGATTTTTGCCAGTTCTCCGGCCGCCTCCTTATCCTGCTCCGTACAGGTAGGAGAACGGAACATCAAAGTATCCGACAGAATCGCCGCACACAGAAGACCTGCGATATCCTGTGGAATGTCCAGATATTTTTCTGAGTAAATCTGATACATGATTGTCGCCGTACAGCCTACCGGCTGGTTGCGAAACATTACCGGCTGAAAAGTTTCCAGGGAACCGATTCTGTGATGATCGATAATTTCCACAATCTCAGCTTCATCAATATTATCTACAGCCTGTGATTTTTCATTATGATCTACCAATATTATTTTTTTCTTCTGAATATTCAGCAAGTTACGGCGTGAAACAGTACCGATATATTTTCCCCTGGTATTTACCACCGGAAATGCCCGATATCTGTTCTTTGTCATGATATCTTTGATTTTGTCCGTGAAATCATCATTGCGAAATGTAATGAGGTTTTCATTTTTCATCAGATATTTGATCGGGATACTCTGATGAATCAAACGGGCAACAGTAAACGTATCATAGGGCGTAGTAATAATCACTACATCCCTCTCAGCAGCCAGACGCTGAATGGTCTGGGAAACTTTTCCGCCGAGACACACGATAAGACAACTTACATTTGCTTCGATGGCACAGAGATGATCTTCTGCCCGGTTTCCGAGAATAACCAGATCATCTTCAGCAATATAACTTTCCATTGTCTCCGGATGAGCACCGCCAATCCATACTTTTCCTTTTATGAAATAACCATGTTCATTGCCTACGATCACTTCTCCATCCAGGGTATCTGCAATACTGCGGTACTGTGTTCTGGCTTTTGCAAGGATACTATTATCATATGCATCAATATAAGACATGGCAATATCGCCTGTGGTAATTAACCCCTCCAGTTCGCCGCTCTTAGTGGTAATAGGAAGAGTTACCGCATTGTACTCTTTCATCAGATTCCATGCCCGCTTCACCGACATGGACTTTTCCGCACCAGGCGTTTCGTGCAGTTCCATATCTTTGACCTGCGTCCCCACATCCGGCAGATACCCCGGTGCATCTTTATGGAAATACTTCAGTACAAACTCTGTCTCCTCATTAATCTGCCCTGCACGTTTTGCTACAAACGTGCCTTTTTCTGTTCTATTTTTGATATCTGCATAAGCAATCGCAGAACAAATAGAATCCGTGTCCGGATTCTTATGACCAATAATAAATACTTTATTATTCTTCTTCACGTAAAATATTCTCCTTACCTCCGCAGCCAGTAAGCAACACAGTTACTGTTCACTGCACTTTTCCCCATCTTAGCACACTTTGCAAAAATCATCAAATAAAATCCCGATAAAGTTTCAGCTTCATTGATTAGTTTACGGATATGAATCGTTTGGTACAGAATAATTGCTATCTAATCTGTAACATGGTATCATATGATTACTGAAGAACACACGCAGAAAGGAATGGAATAATTTTATGTCAACAGAAACAACCAACAGAAACGAAAACCCTTCAATGGCTGATTTTGAACAGGAACTGGAGGCTTCTTTTAAGAAAATCGAGAATGGAGATATGATTACCGGCACTGTTATCGCTGTCGATGAGGAAGAAATTACTCTTGATCTGAAATATTACACCGAAGGGATTATCAAAGTTGCCGATTACAGCCGGGAACCTGACTTTATGGTAAAGGAAGAAGTTCATGTGGGTGATGAAGTATCTGCCACTGTGATCGGCAGGGACAACCGCAGGGGATGTATCCTTCTGTCCCGCATCGAAGCTAATGATATTCTTGCCTGGGATAAACTCCGCCAGCTCAAAGAAGATAAAACAGTACTGGATGTTACAGTAAAAGGAATTGTAAATGCAGGTGTCATCGCTTATGTGGAAGGAATCCGCGGATTTATTCCGGCTTCCAAACTGTCTCTGAATTATGTGGAAGATCTGAATGAGTACCTTAATCAGCCGATTCAGGTACAGGTTTTCGACCTTGATGAAGAAAACAACCGCCTGATTCTCTCTGCCAGAGAGATTCTGAAGGAAAAGGCAGATCAGGAACGCAAAGCCAAAGTTTCCAATGTAGAAGTTGGACTGGTCACAGAAGGTAAAGTAGAAAGTCTCCAGCCTTATGGTGCTTTCATCAATCTGGGCAATGGACTTTCCGGACTGGTACACGTTTCCCAGATCAGCGAAAAACGTATCAAACATCCGTCTGCCGTTCTGGCTGTGGGTGATACCGTAAAAGTCAAGGTCATTGCTGCCAAAGACGGAAAACTAAGTCTCAGCATGAAAGCACTGCAGGATGTGGCTGCCGAAGAAATCGTGGAAGAAACCTTCGAATTACCGGAAGCAGAAGAAGCTACTACCACACTGGGATCACTGTTTGCTAATATTAAGCTGTAACACAACCTGAAATTTTTAGAAATTATCAAATAAACTAAAGGCATCTGGTCAGTTGATCAGATGCCTTTTTACGTAAATAGTATTAACCGCAAAAAAACACTTGCATTCTCTTTATAATAGAGTTATTATTATTTCATAACATAGTTTTTATTACTACATGTCATTATTTTGCATATAATACTATAACAGATTATATTTTATAAAGGAGATGTTATTATGACCGAAAAAAATTTTTTTCTCAAGGATCCCGGAAGTGCAATTACTCATTTTATTGCTGTTATCCTGGTATTGATTGCAGCTATCCCTCTTCTGATAAAAGCTGCAAGAGAACCTGATCACCTGCACATCATTGCCTTATCTGTTTTTATTCTGAGCATGATGCTTCTTTATATGGCCAGCACGATTTACCATTCTCTCGATATCAGCGATAAAGCTAACCGTCGCCTGAGAAAAGTAGACCATATGATGATATTTGTACTGATTGCCGGAAGCTATACGCCGATTTGTCTTCTTGCGTTGAAGGGAAATACTGGAAAGTTTCTGTGTATTCTGGTTTGGGCTGTGGCACTGGTCGGCATTCTGATCAAAGCCCTTTGGATCAATTGTCCCAAATGGTTTTCTTCTGTTATCTACATCGGAATGGGCTGGCTGTGTGTACTGGCATTTTCCCAGATTTTCCACGCACTGTCCCGACCTGCATTCGGCTGGCTGCTGGCAGGAGGAATCATCTACACCATCGGCGGCATCATCTACGCACTGAAAGTACCACTGTTCAATGCCAGACATAAAAACTTCGGCTCCCATGAAATTTTCCATCTGTTTGTCATGGGAGGAAGCGCATGCCACTTCGTAACCATGTTCCTGCTGGCATAAATTATGCTTTTTTGTAATTACTTATGGAAAGGGACGGAGAATCTATTCCGTCCCTTTCCATAAAAATCAAAACCTTCCCACTAACTTTTCGTACAGTGCTTTCGTTTCATCCTCTGTTTTCTGGTTTACCACCACAATCCCTTTATCTGTTTCCATTACCACAAAAGTTTTACATCCAGTATAGGAGTATAATATGTAGTTACCAAATTCTGTGTTTTGGAAGTTTCCTTCTCTAAGCCGAAAACTTCCCACTCCATTGGTCCGTCTGCCCACGTTCATCGTTTCTCGATATTCTACATGGTTAATATCTTCCAGAAGAATTTCCTTGGCCATCCAATAGGATCCCCGGATTTCCATTTTCTGTTCATTGATCTGTATATGGACATCACCGGTTAACAGAAAAACTGCCACTGCCGCACAAATAACAACAGTTACCATCATTCCTGCTTTGGCATTCCGCTTTTCTTCTCGCGTTTTTTTGCTCATCATCGATTTCCCCAAAACTTTCCCATTTTCATCCTTTTTAAAACAGACCGTATTGCAAAGTATCAAACAAATAATAATATCTGCAAAAATAATACCAGTCGTCAGAGAAATAATTCCATCCGTCATATTTTTTTCATAATATGCCATAATTCCCATACAGACAGCTGCAATTCCCATACAGCCACCCACTACACGGCACAGTTTTTTCTCATCATAACAGGCTTTCTTCTCTTTTGATGCGGTATTATATCCCGCAATCAGAAAGCTTCCCTTTCCCGCAAGCAATATTACTGCCAGTATCGCAAATATAATCATCATTCCCCACAACATTTTCTACCTCCCGACCTCCTGATCTTTTCTCTTCACCTATCAGTTTCTCTTTTTCCCGTCTCGTCAGATGCTTGATCTGCCACTCCCGGCGCATGGCCTCTTCTTTCGTCTGAAAAGTCTCGTAATAAGCAAGGGCCACAGGACAACGGGTGCGGGTATATTTTGCACCTTTTCCTGTATTGTGCGCCTCCACTCTTTTTTCCAGATCATTGGTCCATCCGGTATAATAAGTTCCATCGCTACATCTTACTATATACGTGTAATTCAATCGTATCCTTCCCTCTGTCTTTGATATAACGATTGTATCATAAAAAAAAGATGACATAAATAGGAGCGTCCCTATTTACGCCATCTTTTTTGCTTTGAATATATGTAAAGGTCTGCGTACTGACGCAGACCTACTATATGAAGCAATCGATACCTCCGGTACTTCACCCATAAAACCAAATTTTAAAACCTTCTGTAAAATGCATTTTCGATTGCGGGTTTTCTCCGAATCTGTTTCTTTTTTATCTTATGCTCCTGTTGTTTATTCGGTTACTGTCTCAATATAAATCATCGGGTCAATCGCCTGTCCGTTTTTTTCCATGGCAAAATACAGATTGGCGCCTTCTTTTACATAATACTTTGTCGGGTCATTTACATATCCAAGGATAGTTCCCGCTGCAACCGTCTGGCCTTCACTGACTGTCAGGTCTTTCAGCTGCCCATACACTGCCTGATAACCATTTCCAAGATCCATGGTAAGAGTGGTTCCGGTCTCTTCATTGTTGAAAACAGCAGTGACTTTGCCGTTAGCGGCTGCCTGCACCGGTTCTCCAACTGATGACTGGAGTACCAATGCATCATTATATTTATACTGATCCAGTGTAGTAAAATACGTTGTGGCATCCATACTGTAGTCAATCAGGACTTCTCCGCTCACGGGCCAGAGCATCACGCTGTCCTCACTGAAATCCAATGTCGGAACCACTTCCGCTGATGTATCTGCCGTTTCTGTTGAAGCTGAACCGTCCGGTGTTTCTGTCACTTCCGGTGAAGCGGATGGACTGGCATTTTCGCCTTCCACTGGAGTCTCAGGGGTTCCATTCCCCGCATTCTGTGAAGGAGCATTCTCATGACTCTCCGCTGGCGAAGAATTGTTACCGGAAAGATTCTGGGTGTTCTTTGCCTCTGCCTGATCTGTAGTTACATCTGCCGTATTTTCTTCAGTTTCTTGCATCTGCTGCTCCTGAGCAATTTCCTCTTTTGATTTTTCCGTACTGCTTTCTTCACGATACATGGTAACTCCCGCCGCCACTACCGCCAGCATCAGTGCACCGGAAAGTGCCATTCTTAATGTGTTGTCTTTTTTCATCATACCTTTCACCTCTGACTATCTCTACTCATTTTGTGCAAGGAGTTCCATTCACGTTCCTTTCACATTCATAGGATTGCCAGATTTGAGAAATCTATACTTCTTAATGTCACATCAGGAAAATATGTAAGTAAAATCTGTTGGTAGTTTTTACCTTTTTTTGCCATTTCATTGGCACCATACTGAGAAAGTCCCAGTCCATGCCCCAGTCCTTTGCAGAGGAAACGGATTTCCCCGTCCATATGCTGGATAACAAAATTGCTGGAAGACAATCCCAGATTTACCCGGAATTCTTCACCGGATACTTCCTGATTTCCAACACGGACAGTCAGAATATATCCCTGAGTGTCCCTTTGTTCCGGTTCCAGCTGGAATTCCAAAGACTCCTCTGACAGACCGGAGGAAGGGTAATATTTTTTCAGCCTCTCTCTCAACTCCTCTTCTGTAAAATAATGTCCATGTAAGTATTCCTCTGCTCCCATATCCTGACTACTTTCCACGCTTTGTAAAAATTCTGCGGACATACCCGGCAGTACCTCTTCTCCGGACCGGGTCGTTCCCGCACTGACCCGATGAAAAACTCCCTGGCAGGTCTGTCCCTTATAAAAAATAATCTGTCCCCGGGTGGAGGCGGCTGCCTGCTTCATCCTGCTATAGGCCTGCTGATAAGCTTCGCTGCTCCATTGCTGACGATGCAGATTTACTGCTTCCTGAATCCCGGTTTCCGCCGCCTGCCCATTTCCCAGATACAGATACAGGCTGCTCCTGATCAGAACAGCCTGTGCTTTCAGCATTTCCTTCTCATAATCCCAGGGAGTTTCCCTGCACATCAATATGGGTATATATGCTTCCATATCCTCTTGTTTTTTTAATTTTACTGCACCTTTTCCGGATAAAAAAACGGTCAGGAGCAGCGGTATCAGCCCGATTGCCAGACAGACTGCCGCTGCCCTTTGCTTCAGATTATTCATAAAATGCCGTCCATCTGCTCTTCACATACAGCTTATGGAATTTCACAACATTTTATGTATTTCCAGATAATTTTTTTATATCCTGACATACTGCTCCACAGCCAGCCGGCAATTTTTTTATAAAATTCATAACACTCCTGTCTGATTTCTTCTGAAATGCTCTCCTGACTGTAAGCGGCTTCCTGTACAGTCCTGATGAAATGGACAAATGCTCCTGTCTCTATACAGTCCAGTTTTTCTTCCATTTTCCCGGCAAATTCCAGATCACCCGCTGCTGCCACACACAATCCTGCATCACACAGCATCTGATACAAGGCATAGGAAATTTCACAAATACCACTGTTACAGTTTTCTTGGAAAAACATCCGGCGTCTCTTCTGTAACACTCGTTTTCGATTTGCCCGGATACCCATCCAAAAACCAGCGATTACTGCCGCCGTTACCACCGTCATCAGCAGAATCACCGGCAGCTTCCGGCTTCCGGCAGCTTTTCCCTCATTCCCTGTCTGTGTCTGGTCAGTATTTTGTCCCGATTCTCCTGTCTGTTCCGTTTGGGAAGGCTCTGGAGACACTGTCACGGATACAGTATCCGGTTCGCCCGTTTCCGGCACCGGAATTTCCGAAGGCTGAAACGCCTGCTGTACAGATTCTTCCACTCCGCCCTGATTGATTCCTGTAGAATATCCGGGAGTTACTTCCAATGGGATCCAGCCTTTTCCGGCCCGGTATACTTCCACCCAGGCATGAGCTTTGGTGTCAGGTATTTCTGCCACATAACCAGTTTCTTTTTCCACAAACGCATCCGGTGATGCCACATATCCGGTCACATACCTTGCCGGCACGCCCATCAGCCGCAGCATCAGAGTTGCCGTTGTGGCAAAATGAATACAGTATCCTTTTTTCTGTTCAAAAAAGAAATACTCAGTAAAATCTTCGTCAACCGGTACCGGCTCCAGATCCATACTATACTCCCGTCCATTTTTCACGTCTTCTGCCACAAAATCAATGACTTCCTGTACAGTGGTATAATCCTTCTGATTACAGTATTCTTTCAGACGCTCTAATCCCCTGGAAGGAACTTTCAGATACTGATCTGCAACATATTCTCTGTATCGGGCTTCCACTTCCGATTCTACTGAAAGTGCCGCTCCCGGACCCAGCCATCTGCGCCAGTTCGTATAACCCGTATACATATTTTCTTTGTCCGCACTGGAATAATAACTGTCTCCATAGAGATTTTTACTATTCGGCGTTTCAAATCCGTAAGGCACATATCCGTATTCACCTCCCGGATTAATCCGTTCCACAAGTACACTGCCGGCTTCTTCCTCTGCTTTTCCCGCAAGATAGCGATACAGAATATTCTGCACCTGATATGCCCCATCACCATTTCCAAACACATCATAAAATGCCTGGTCATCTGACCGGTGCCAGTAATCTCCTTCATAAGTATCCCCAACAAATCCTCTCAGATAAACGCTGTACTCCGGTTTTTCCGGCAGGGTGACGATCAGGTCTGTCTGCTGGTCCTGCTCTACCGGATAATTATTCAGGCTGCCGTCTGCGGCAGGATCGTGATTTCCCCACAACCCATTCTGGCTCCGCATAACTGCTGCAGCCTGATCCGTTATCTGCTGTACTTTCTGATACAGATCTGCATTCCAGTTCTCTGCATGCTGATAGAGAAGCGGTCCCAGAACCAGTTCACAGACAATCGTCAGAGACAGTACCATACCCGCTGCCCAACAGCCGGTTTTACATAAAATCCTGTTATTTCTGATTCCTTTGTAATAACGCATGGCAGTCAGTATCAGGATACTGCCTGCTGTGAGATAAAGTCCCCATCCCTGAAAGGTATTTCCACACAGAAGTTCCAGGATAAATATAAGAACCATAATTAAGATCAGCATGGCAGTCCGGCCTTTCTGCACCACCAGATGACCAAGAGCCAGAATCAGCACTGAAAACAGCAGAATCAGAAAGTATTCTCCCTGCTCTTCCTCCACCGGAATCTGCCGTCTGGCAAGAGTAATTCCGTAATAACGGTCAAGGCTGGCACGCACGCCATTTTCCAGTACAAGATAGCCGCTGAGAACCGTTTTCCACCTCAGCAAACCTCCTGCAAACCACGGAATATTCCATCCGTACCAGAAAATTTTCCCTGTTTTTTTGCCACATTTTCCAATTCCAAAAAACAGACAGTCCACCACGATAAATGCCGCCACAATTCCCAGATGCAGTTCCAGACCAAAGCTTTCCACAGCCATCTGTAAAGCACCAATCATGCAGGCAGCCAGACAGATACATCGCAAAAACAGAATTTTGTAAATCTCTTTGATTCCCCTTTTACTCATACCCACACTCCTTCTGTGAGAACATCTCTGGCACATCCGGACAACTCCATTTCCAATTGGCCATTTTTCCAGAGTTCTTTTTTCAAATTAAACAAAAGCTGAGTATGCCAGGTTTCTCCCCTGTATTTTTCCCGGTACAGTTCCTCCATGATAATTTCTTCCTCATAAGGACCCGCAGAAAATATCCTTTCCGTCAGAAGATAAATATCTTCCGGTTCTGTTATTGCGATTCTTTCCAGGTCTTTCTGCTTCTTATTAAACCAGACTGCATAATGTTCGCATCCGGCCTGCAGAAGCCCCTGAGAAAGTGCCAGACCTGCTTCCAGATATTCATCCAGATATCCTGTTGTTTCTCCGCTTCCAATCTGCATATCCCAGAACACCACCACAGGATTACCCACGGGAAGACTGTACTCTTTCACCATCAGCTCATCCGTCCGTGCACTCAATTTCCAGTGAATACTCTGCATCCTGTCTCCGCCATGATATTCCCGTATCTGGAAGACCTCTGACGGATCATCTCCCGCTCTGTTTTTATCATATTCTTCACTTTCTTCCAGAAAATTTCTGGTACTTTCCCGGAGAAATACCGCAGCCTCGTAATATTCCGGCAGTACTGCCAGGGTTTCTTTCTCTCTGACCTTCTTTTTTCTGGAAAAAATCCGAAAAATATCATAGATCTTTACTTCTTTGATTTCCAAAATCAATAGACCACAGTGTTCTGATGATATCTCTTTTGTTATTCTTGTCTTTCTTCCATATGCCATTCCCCACAACACTACCTGCTCCGTCTGATCATAAAAATGGTTTCTGACAGTAAATTCCACCCGTATCCGCGGAAGCGGTATCCTGTGTTTCATCTCAATTTCAATACCCGCCTGTACCGGCTGATTTTTTTCTGCCACTCCGATGGAAAGGCAGGGACGAATCTGCATCTTTCTCACCGCAATTTGCAAAAATAGAAAGGAAATAACAGGAAGAAAGAATTCCAGTGCCGCCAGTCCCAAAAGTGCCCTGCTGTAATACAGAATCCCAAGGTACACAGTAACCAGCCACAGGAACAAATAGATCAATTTACCCTTCATATGATTTATTTCCTCACTACTGATGGTTTCTGTGTTCCGTCCAGAACATCTTTTAATACACTTTCCGCTGTAACATGATTGACCCTCGCTCTGGCATTCATACGGACACGGTGAGTCACCACATCCAGGAATACATCCTCAACATCCTCCGGAAGCACATACTTTCTTCCCCGCAGATACGCAAGTGCCTGTACCATTTTTGCCAGAGCAATGGTTCCTCTGGGGCTGACCCCCAGCTCAATCAGAGAATGATTTCTGGTTGCATTTACCAATTTTCCCATATAGCGGTAAACCGCATCATGGATAAATGTATTTCCCGCCAGTTCCCTGATTTTAAGAAGTTCTTCACCATCCATTACCGGATTGACCAGTTCCAGCGGATCCGTATTAATTTTACCTTTTACAATCTGCAGTTCATATTCCATATCCGGATATCCCATACTCATACAGATCATAAAACGATCCAGCTGAGACTCCGGAAGTAAAGATGTTCCTGCACTTCCCACCGGATTCTGCGTTGCAATCACCACAAATGGTTTTGGTAATTCTCTTGTCACATGGTCTACGGTAACCTTTCCTTCTTCCATGACTTCCAGAAGTGCAGCCTGTGTCTTGGGAGAAGTCCGGTTAATCTCATCCGCAAGAAGCAGATTACACATCACTGCACCCGGCTGATAAACGAACTGATTGGTATCCTTCTGATACAGAGAAAAACCTGTCACATCTGCCGGCAGCACATCCGGCGTAAACTGAATCCGGTTCTGGTTCAGGTTCAGGGCACGGGAAAATGCCAGTGCCAGTGTGGTTTTTCCCACACCGGGAATATCTTCAATCAATATATGCCCGCCTGCAAGGATTGCCGTCATTACTTTTACGATACAGTCATCTTTCCCTATGACTGCTTTTTTTATTTCTGCTATTGCCCGGATTACCGGGTTTTCTGTCTGTTTCATGTATACTCTCCTCTTCCGGATACCCCCTTCTTTGGTATCCTGTGTGACAACTACCGTTTCGTTTTTATTGTACCAAACCCAAACCGGGGTGTAAATGTCTTTACCGCAAACTCTGTGAAAACACAGAAAAAGCAGGAAAATTGATATTCCCTGCTTTTTCCATACTTCTATTTCTATTATTTCACCTGAATATAAGGCTTCATTCCTTCAAACTGTGCACCGTAAGCTGCGCAGTCCTCGTATCCCAGTGTCTGATAAATCACTCTGATCATTCGTTTTACACAGGCTTTCAGATCTTCTCTGGACAGGCTTCCATCTGCCAGTGCGGCTCTGATATTTTCGCTGTCTCCGGCATATCCCGGCATGATCAAATCATTTCCTGCCTCTACGCATTTCCAGGAAAGGCTTCCTCCCTGCGGCATAGTGGTTGTCCAGTCTGTCATAATAATTCCCTGGAAATCCCACTCATTTCTTGCTGCCTCTGTACAGGTATCTTTACAGTTTGCTGCATGAACACCATTAATCAGGTTATATGATGTCATAATTGCCATCGGCTGAGAAGTCTTTACTGCAATCTCAAATCCTCTCAGATAGATTTCACGCAGTGTTCTCTCAGAAAGTACGCTATTGGAACCCATACGGTTGTCTTCCTGGTTGTTGCATGCAAAATGCTTAATGGTAGTTCCCACACCTTCCACGGACTGAACACCGCGGGTGATTGCAGCTGCCATTACACCACTTACCAGCGGATCCTCGGAATAATACTCAAAGTTTCTTCCGCAAAGCGGATTTCTGTGAATGTTCATACCCGGTGCCAGCCACCATGCAACACCAAATTCCTGCATTTCCACTGCCACTGCTTTGCCGGCTTCTTCCAGAAGTTCCGGATCCCATGTCTGTGCCAGAAGTGTTCCTACCGGAATAGCAGTACAGTACTGGTAATAATTATCTGCACCTTCATATTCTTTGTTTTCACTGAAGAATCCGCCTTCCAGTGCTGCCAGAAGTCCCATTCCATATAATTCTCCGGTCTTTGGGTTTACGCTGTATTTCTTAATCAAACGAAGTCCTGCCGGACCGTCTGCCATGGAAATACCCGGTACGTCCCATTTTTCTTCCAGTGCTCCGCTTGTCTCTCCGGCTGCTCCCGGAACCATGATTCCGGCTGAACCCAGTGCATTTTCCTGCCCCTTACTTACCTCACCGATTACCATGGCAATCAGTTCTTCGTCAGAAAGCTTGTCTACCAGTTCTTCTGCCTTCTTGTCAAATTCATTGGCAGCTATTTTTTCTGTTTTTACTTCCTGCGGTGCAAATACTATCGGCTGCATACCTTTTTCCTGTGCATCTTTCTGCCATTCAACTTCCCATGCCAGTGCTGCTTCTTCCGGACGGACAATTTCATTCAGTTCTTCCTGCAGCGGACAGATAGACTGTACTTTTTCGATAACTGCAGTTTCCTCTGCCAGAAGCACACCAACCAGTTCCAGATTTCTGGAGGAATTACCTACCCAGATACCGTACTGACCTTTTTCAACAACCCAGGCTGCCTGTTTCTCATCAAAGGAAGCCATCATTTTAGACGGAACAGTAATTGTCATCGTCTGGCTTTCACCCGGCTGCAGCAATTTTGTCTTGGCAAAACCGCACAGTCTTCTGTATTCTTTTGCCATACATCTCTGCGGGCAGGATACATATACCTGTGCAACTTCTTTTCCGGCATATGCAGAACCTGTATTTTTCACTGTCACATTCAGACTTACAGAATCTTTATCTGCACAAAGTCCGTCCGCTGCAACAGCAAAATCCGTATAGGAAAGTCCGTAACCGAACGGATATTCCACCTCTTTCTGGAAGCTGTCAAAATAGCGGTATCCCACATAGATACTTTCTTCATATTTTTCAGTCTGAATATTACCATTATTGTGACTGAATGTCTCTGCATTTGGGAAATCACTGTAATTCTTTGCCCAGGTAGCTGTCAGTTTTCCGCTTGGGTTTACTGCTCCTGTCAGCACATCAGCCAGTGCGTTGCCGCCTTCCATTCCCGGCTGAACCAGATGCAGGATTGCTTTTACGTTAGACACAGCCAGAATTTCCTTCATATCAATCTGTCCGCCCACATTTAAAATCACAATCACATCTTCACAATTCTCAGAAATAACTCTCAGATCTTCTTTTTCATGCTCTGTGAGATAATAATCACCGGCTTTATCAAAACGATCTGCGCCTTCACCAGCAATGCGGCTTACAACATAGATACCTGTTTTTGCATCCTGAAAATCCTCTTTCACAATCGGACGGCCTGACGGCATTTCATATGCATGAGAAGCATAAATCTGGAATAACTCCATAGGATCTTTTCCTTCTGCCGCCTTAAAAATACTATCTCTCCATTCCACTCTGGACTGTCTGTAAATTGATTTGAAATCTTCTACCCAACAGCTGCTGGTCACTTCAAATCCTGCATTTACAATTCCCTGATAAATACTTACCACTTCACGTTCATTCACATCTCCTGAACCTGTACCGCCTTTGATTGTCTGTCCTGCACCACTTCCAAACAGAGCTACCTTACTTCCTTTTTCCAGCGGAAGCACACCATCATTTTTCAACAATACAATACCGTCTGCTGCTGCTTTGCGGGCGACTGCACGATTCTTCAATTCTCTCGCAGAAACTGCAGGATTCTTTGTTCCACTGAAAGTTCTGATTTTTCTCTTCATCTTCGCTGCTCCTTTACAAAAATAAATGGTCATGATATTTGTATTATATCATGACCATTTTATCTGTGTCAGTACTTAAATTATCTCATTTCTCAGTCAATATTGACTTTTTATTCAAATAAAGAAATTAACCTAAAGCCACATCCAGTATCATCATCAGTACAAACCCCACTGCAAATCCTATGGTTCCCACATTGCTGTGTTCTCCTTCGCTAGATTCCGGTATCAGTTCTTCCACCACCACATAAATCATAGCTCCTGCTGCCAGAGCCAGAAGATATGGCAAAAGAGGCTCGATAAAACGAAACAGCAGAATCGTAATCCCTGCCGCGATCGGCTCCACAATTCCTGACATACCACCATATAAGAAGGCTTTCCCTTTTCCTTCACCTTCACTTCGAAGCGGCAGTGATATAATAGCACCTTCCGGAAAATTCTGAATCGCAATTCCAATTGACAAAGCCATTGCTGATGCCAGCGTAATCTCTGTATTCTGTGCCATCATACCGGCAAATACAACTCCCACTGCCATTCCCTCCGGTATATTATGCAGTGTCACTGCAAGGACAAGCATAGTTGTTTTTTTTAACGAAGTTTTCGGTCCCTCCGCCTCTTCACTGCCCAGATGAAGATGAGGGGTGACTCGATCCATCACAAGCAGGAATGCAATACCCAGCAAAAATCCCACTGCTGCCGGAAGAAATGCCAGTTTGCCCATATGTTCTGACTGATTCATTGCCGGAATCAACAGTGACCACACGGATGCCGCCACCATAACTCCGGAAGCAAATCCCAAAAGTGCTTTCTGCACCACCGGTTTCAATTGACCTTTCAGAAAAAATACACATCCCGCACCGGCTGCTGTTCCGATAAAGGGAATCATCAATCCCAATAAAATCTCCATAATTTCCTCCCCATCCCACACATCAGGTTTTTATCTGGTTATTACCTTAATACTTTCTTCATTTCCCATAACCATCAGTGTTTCATCTGGTGAAAATATATGTTCCGGATGAGGCAACGGATAAATTCTCCCATCTTTTTTTGTCGCCAGGATACTTACTTTATACTTGTTCCGGATAGAAAGCTCCACGATACTTTTCCCATACCAGCTGCGGGGAACTGCTATTTCATAAATAGCATATTCGGAATCCAGAACAATATAATCAAAAATATTATCGGCACCAAACTTCACTGCCAGACGTTCCGCCAGTTCTCTTTCTCCATAGACCACATAATCTGCACCATTTCTCAGCAGAAGTTTCTTATGAATATCTCTGCTGGCCCGTGCAATTACATACGGTGCACCCATATCCTTTAGCAGCACTGTGATTTCCAGAGATACCTGAAATCTGTCTCCAATCGCAATCACACAGAGATCAAAATTGTCCACACCCAGGCTCTGAATGAATCTCTCATCCGTCGCATCACCAATCTGAATATTCTGAACAATCTCAATAGCGGAATCCGCTCTTTCTTCACTGATTTCTACTGCCAGAACATCATTTCCTTCTTCAATAAATTTCTTAGCCATGTGACGTCCAAATCGTCCAAGACCAATAATCAACACATTTTTCATACAAATACCTCTCTATCCAATCTGAACCTTTTCCAATGGAAGCTTGGAAGGGCTCATTTTCCGTGGTGATGAAAATCCCATCATAATCGTAACAGACCCTACTCTTCCAATAAACATCAACATTGCCAATATTATCTTGGAAACCATTCCCACCTGTGGGGTCAGATTCAGGCTCAGTCCTACCGTTCCCAACGCTGACGCTGTCTCAAACAAAGCAGTCAGAATCGGAATACATTCCAGCTTTGAAATCAAAATAGCCGTTCCACAGCTTAATATCAAATATGTCATCAAAACACAGGTTGCCGAACGCATGATATCTTCATCCATTCTTCTTCCAAAAGCTTCCTCTGATTTTTTTCTTTTATAAACAGAATATATACTAATCGTAATAACAGCAAATGTTGTGGTTTTCATACCACCTGCCGTTGATCCAGGTGAACCTCCAATCAACATCAGTACGATCATCAGAAATCTGCTTCCTTCCGTCATCTTTGTCAGATCTATGGAATTAAATCCGGCAGTTCTTGTGGTCACAGACTGAAACAGTGCGTGCAGAAGCTGATTAGGTATTGATACCCCTTCCGTTCCCGGTTCTCCCAATTCCATAAAAAAGAAAACAACAAATCCTGTTAATATAAGAATAGTTGATATGGTCAGTACTATTTTTGTATGAAGTTTCATTTTCTTAAAACGAAATTTCGTCTCTATCATATCTTTCCATACAAAAAATCCCAATCCACCGATAATAATCAACAACATAATTACCAGATTCAGATACCAGTTATCACCCATGGTAGTGAGAGATGAAAACTGCTCTTCCGTACCCATCAAATCAAAACCGGCATTACAAAATGCGGAAATAGAATGGAACAGAGAAAAATACATCCCTTTTCCAGGTCCATATTTGGGAACAAATATAAACGACAGCAGCAAAGCTCCGATCCCTTCAATCAGAAAAGTTCCCAATGTGAGAAATCGGGTAATCTTCACCATTCCTCCCACCTGTGGTGCTGAGATGGAATTCTGCATCAGCATCCGGGAACTGAGCCCGATCTTATGACCGGTCAGAGCCATAAAACTTACGGCAATACTCATAAACCCGATACCGCCAATCTGAATCATACAAAGAATTACGATCTGACCAAAAGTACTCCAGTACGTATACGTGTCAAAACGAATCAGACCAGTTACACAAGTTGCTGAAGTTGCAGTAAATAAAGCATCTGTAAAATCGGTCCAATTTCCTGCCCTTGAAGACACCGGAAGCATCAAAAGAAATGCTCCTACAAAAATAATCAGTCCAAAAACGACAGGAATAATACGCATAGCAGAAACTTTTCGCAATCGTTTCAATACCTGTTCAGGGTACTTTTTCCATATAGGTGTATCTTCACTCATAATCTTTTTACCTCGAAATACACAAAAATTTCACAACTATTACCATGATTGTAATTACTTCCCGGCTGTTTGTCAAATTAAATATTTTGGCACCAACGTTCTACTTTTTTTTAATATATTTTTTGTGATAGGGTCTTCTCATTTTTGGTCAATCATGTATACTTTTATATATACTTTTTAGTTACTTTGGAAAGGGACATATATTGCACACTATGATGGGAGGGATATATTTTGCATGTAATTGAAACAAATGTTTTAACCAAATATTATGGGAAAGCCCGCGGTATTATTAATTTAAATCTTTCGGTAGAAGAAGGGGATTTCTTTGGCTTTATCGGACCTAATGGAGCCGGGAAAAGTACTACGATCCGAACTTTAGTAGGACTGACACAAAAGACATCCGGAAGTGCCCGTATTTTCGGAAAAGATATTGAACAGGATAAAGAAAAGATTCTGGCCGATATCGGCTATATGCCATCAGAAGCTATGTTTTATCCGGGAATGAAAGTCCGGGACATTATTAAGCTTTCCGCTGACCTTCATAAGAAAGACTGCCGGAAACAGGCAGTACAGCTCTGCGAACAACTGCAGCTTGATACTTCCAGAAAAATTGATGAATTGTCTCTGGGAAATCGGAAAAAAGTATCCATTGTTTGTGCTATGCAGCATAACCCACGCCTGTACATCCTGGATGAACCTACCAGCGGTCTGGATCCGCTGATGCAGAAAGAATTTTTTACTCTGTTAAAGGAACGTCATAAAACCGGGGCGACTATATTTCTTTCTTCTCACATACTTTCTGAGATTCAAAGAAACTGTAACCGGGCAGCTATCATCCGTGAAGGACAGATCATTGCCTGTAACCGTGTGGAAAATCTGACGCAGACCAACACAAAACATGTCACGGTACATGGGATTACTTCTCTTCCGGATATACCAAATATCCGCAATCTGCAGACAACCTCAGACGGTTTCAGCTTTCTTTTTCAGGGCGAAATCTCCGTTTTACTTCAGATTCTTTCCCGTATCAATCTGACTGATGTCAATATTGCGGATCCTGATCTGGAAGAAATTTTCCTGCACTATTATGAGAAAGGAGGAACTATGTCATGACTCTTTGGAAACACGAATTGAAATTAAGCCGAATCTCTCTGCTGATCTGGACAGCATCCATTGCATTTTTAATAGTAATCTGCATTTTTATGTTTCCGGAAATGGAAGGCCAAATGGATAGTGTCAGTGATATGTTCGCTTCCATGGGAAGTTTTTCACAGGCCTTCGGAATGGACCGCCTGAACTTTGGAGAATTCATGGGATTCTATAGTGTGGAATGTGGAAACATTCTCGGTCTGGGAGGTGCCTTTTTTGCTGCCTTCACCGGCATCCTGGCTCTGGCAAAAGAAGAAAAAGAACATACGGCAGAATTCCTGCTGACACATCCTATCAGCAGAACTTCTGTTTTTGTCACAAAATATCTTTCCCTGTTGACACAGATCGTTCTTTTGAATCTGATTGTCCTTATACTTTCTGTTCTCTCCGCACAGATGGTGGGAGAACAGATACCATGGAAAGAATTTCTGCTGTTCCATCTTGCTTACTTTATTATGCAGATTGAGACAGGCTCCATCTGTTTTTCCATCTCCGCCTTTCTTCACCGCAGCGGCCTGGGAATCGGCATTGGACTGGCATCCATGCTGTACTTTCTGAACATTATTGCTAATCTTACTGAAGACGCCAAATGGCTCAAATATCTTACACCTTTTGGATATACAGAAGGTGCCGATATCATCACAGAATGTGCTCTGGACTGGAAAATGATTGCAGTCGGAATTGCCTGTGCTGTTGTTTTTCTTATCATTGCACTTCTAAAATATAACAAAAAAGATATTAGTTGAGAATGGATACCCGGAGAGGAATCTCTCCGGGTTATATTAATTGATACTCCTTCAGCAGCCTGGTCTGGTATTTCTTATTTTCTGTAGCCTTCTTCAGATCTTCAACTCTTCCATCCTCTATTAACAATTTTGTTAATTTCATGGCAATTTCTAATCCGGCTTTTTTTCCAATTTTCACTCCAACTCGTTTTCCTTTCTCCATTCCCACTTTCTTTCCAGCATCTTCTCCCTGTTTCCTGCTTTCTTCACGTATATCCTCCAGTGCCTTACACATATCATACATCTCCTTTTCATTCATAATTTTCTGTTTTAAACTCTTTAGCCTTCTCTCCCCGGCTAATACCCAAATCATATCATATACATCTTCTGGTATCTGACAAAATTCTTCTCGATTATCCTGAATAAAACAGCCTAATGACAGGGAGATACCTTTGCTCTTTTTTCACCCCGGATAAAAATTCTTTATCTCTTAACCTCTTTTTCATATCCCGTGAAATTTGATAGTATTGTTTTTCGTACTGCCTCAGTTCATATCCCCATTGCCGGAACGGCATAAAATAATGAACTTTCATCTGGTGTTCCACACCAACCAGAACCTCTGCTTCTGGAAGTTTTACTTTCCATATCTGGTCACCATATCTTTTTTCACCTTTTTTTCTTTCGTCCAATGCATTCAGATTCCCGTCAAGTTCTGTCAAATACTCAGGTTTTATCATATCTTTTCCCTGAAAAAAACAATAGTTCAATAATTCTGCACTTCTCTCTTTATCAGAAAAATAACGGGATATTACAATATCCGCTTCCTGCATCTTCTCCTTTCCGAATATAGAGACTTATGTAAACCATAAACACAATATGATTATTTAATAAAATTATATCACATTAAGTTTATTTTAGCAATCTAATACTTTGCTTTTATATTTCTACTCTATACTCTTTTATTATTCTTTGTGGAATTTCCGGCGGACCTGCCGATGATAAGATATATCCTGAAAGTATGCCATGATTTTTCGCCTTTCAGGTAAATTTATTATGACACGCTCTCAGGATATTTTCAATAGAGATTTATAGTTTCTTTCTTCATTTTTCGATTCACGAGATAGTATATGCCAACAATACTTCCTATTCCAATAATTGTTACAGTTATAACTAACTCCCATCCAAATCCAACACTCTGCAGGTTATGATAGAACTGTTCCAGAGCCTGACCATAGGTAAGATTTCTTCCAATCAATTCCCCATATTCTTCTTTTTTCTGCAGGACATGGATTAGAAAGTAACCAAGATATCCCATCCATCCGGTCAGGATAGCCATACCTCCGGATAACAGAGCACGACATGCCATCTGTCTGTGCATCTGTTTGATTGACATTCCGATTGCCCGCAGAATGATATATTGTTTTTTCCGTTGTCTCACTTCTAACAAAAGGATATCACTGAGAAGAAGCAGACATACCAACAATATACATAGGGAACAGGAAACCAGCAGTAAAAGAGTCTGTATCTGTACCTGGATTTGAGCATCATTTTCTTCCCTGTAATTCATAAAGGATAGTCCTTTTTCTGCGGCATAATCAGCCAGTACATAATCCGTTGACAGATACCCGGCATTCATGGATGTAAAAATCAATGCATGAGAATATGCTTCCCCTATTCCCGTCACATAAGAATTACTGATATTTTTATTCGATTCCAGATTATTCATAATCTTCCAAAATGCAGCATCCGAACATAAAATACTATACGCTGCTCCTTCATAAATCATACATTTTCCCAATTCTGGAAAATCTGAAGCAGCAACAATAGCTCCAACCTTACATACCGTAGTTCCGACAGAAACCGGGGCGGCACGATCCGATGCAGTTCCTGATTTTCCATAAAACGCAAGAGAAATACTGTCTCCTGCGTGAAGCCCGGCGGTATCATATGCCTTCTGCCCCATAAAATATTTTCCGTCCTTTATCTCCGGAAACAGTAAAACAACCTGCTCTCCCTCTTCAAATTTTTTCAGGGAAATACCCATCTGCTCCAAATTGAGATATTTCTCATAGCTTTTTGATGGAACTCCATAAAGAGTTATACCGATTCCTTTTGGAAAAGGAACCATAGTTTCTGTTAGATTGTCCTCTCCATTGATGAGTTTGTTCTGAAGTGATGTCTGAGTACCCCAGAGATTTTTCTTTGCATCTACGGCCATTCTGCATTCTTCCATTCCAGAAAACTGTAATTCAGCATCTGCTCTCACATAAGGTGCCACCCAACTGACTCCCGGAACCTGTTCTGTGGTCTTAATCGTATCTGCACGTATCCATGCATTCGCTTCATCTACCTGACTGATCAGTGAAGAATCCAACATATAGGAATAATTACCCCGGCGAATCCTGATTCCCTGAACGGGATTCAGAGACTGTACCACACAAAAAACCAAAACAATACAGAATATTGCGGAAAACATCGTAACCAGTCCCCGAGACAAAAGACGATACCATTTCACAACGGTATGTTTCATCTGTACTCTGCCCACCAGAGGCTGATGAAGTGCAATCAACAAAATCAGCATCCGTGATACCATAATTCCGCCCATCCACAAAATAAGAACTACCGCTATTTCGTTGTATGGAATAACAATTTGAAAAGACGCAACACTGATTCTCGTCAACTGCCTTAAAATACCGACTGTTCCCAGAACTCCCAGTCCTGTTCCCAAAATAACGGATCCGCCTGAGATAAACAAAATTTCACATATCATCATTTTCACCAATTGTCTTTTTGTGATGCCTATGCTTCGAAACAGAGCAATTCCCCGTATTTCTTTCTGCATCTGCATCAGATAGATACAGACAACCGCCAGAATCGTAGTAAGAAAAATCAATGTCAGATATACGATAGGATAACGCCCTTCATCTGATGAACGATAATGATAAAGATTCTGTTCAATTTTACATACTTGCTGCCGTGGTCGGGTCTGCCTCAGATAACTCTCCACTTTTTCAATAACCGGTTCTACTTCCCCTGCTGTCGAAAAGAAATATTGAATCTCAGGAGTAATACTTCCTTCCCCAAGAAAACTCTCCGCTTCGCGAAGCAAACTTTCCGCTTCTGACTCAAACAGAATAACTCCCACCAATGTCTTCGAACGGGCTGACCAGATATCTGTATACTCTTTCAAAATCCCTGAAAGAACAAATGTCTTTTGAATATGAACTGCATTTCCTTCATAACCTATTATTTCTGACTCAGATACCAGAGAGTTTTTCTGCTCCTCACTCACAGGCCAGTCCACCGGAATCATAATATCCAGAACAATCTCCTGACCTGTCTCATAACTATAACCCAAGCCGCTGAGGATATCCGCTTCCATCACGATTTCGCCCGGACAAGAAGGTAATTTACCTGACTGCATCTGCAGCCGTCCCAATTTCCAGAGTTGTTTATCAATCACACCAACTCCCGCACCTGTTCTGAGATGTCCATACTTCCGTGCTGTACCGACAGCTTCAACCTCCGGATCTGATTTCAGAAAATCGCCATCCTTCTCCTGACCATCCAGAAAAGCAGCATCCCACTCGCCATAAACAGAATAACGATACTCCTCATTGGTTTTATCCATACTTTTCATTATAGACAAAGAAACCAGTGAAAATGCAAAGGAAATACTGAGAACCATAAAAAGAAGAATCGTATCCCTTTTCTGTTTTTTCATTTTTTCAAGACTTAAAAAAAACAATTCTTTCATTACCGATACCTCTTGTTCAAAAATTAATAAATTAATATAGAATGCAATAGCAGTTTTCCTGGTTCATCTCTATCCATATAAGCTCAATCATCCATTTCGAACAATATGATATATAAATTCTCGATATTTATTAACAATTCAATTTCTTTGTAAAATTAACCTATATGCTCATATATTATTTGCAACGTAGAACTAACCTTAACTTTAGTTCCGCAATTTCCGCATTCCTCTCCTCTAAATACACTGATTTCAGAATCATTTTTCAATGAACTTGCCATAATAGAAATAGTTGTACTAGCACAAAGGCAACAGCAAAATATTACAGTTAACAATATTTTCTTCATATGAGTACCTCCATATATATCTCTCTTCATAATAATATAAACACTTCCTTAGATATGGGCATTACTGCCCATACCCCTCATTCAAATCATACGTGCACTATTAACACATTCGGCTTAACCTTATACCTCAACCCAGAATTCCATGTTTATTGGCTCTCTCCACCCTAAAATCACATAAAATATGTCATATATTGTATATAATTACTACTAAAAACAAACAGCATTCCAAGTAAAATACTTATTCCCCAATGCATAAGAAATTTCTTTCCTGGAAGTTCCGTAGAATAAAATGACTGCCTACCTTTCCATTTACAATAAAAATGAACCAAAAAATAGCACGCAAACACAAAATACACTTCCAAATGCATCCAAGCTACACTTGTAGGATTATCTCCACTACCACTTACAGCACTAACCATATCAAAAAAATCTCTTACTCCTTGGTATCCCCAACTCCTTGGTATATAACAACACACAATAAGGACAAGCAATGTAATAACTAATATTAAAAAAGTACAAAAACCAATTTTCTTCTGTCTGCTTTAGATGACCATGAACCCGTCCTGTGGTCGCCTGGTTCAGAGAATTTACATTTTCCGATCACATCCCGTTTCACCTATTCAATCTTGGAGTCCCTGTAATATTTTTCCACATCTTCCAGAGACTTCTCTATTTTTTTCTGTTCCGTTTCTCCAATAGATTTCTTTACAATCTCTTCAACATATGTCAGGTAATACTCATTCACATCCTTGCAGTCTTTATTTCCTACTTTTGTCTTGCCATCTCGGAAATCATTTTGAAGTTTTTGATATAGTTTTTTAATGGTTTTCTCGATTCGGATCAATTCTCGATTCTTTTCCAGAGACTCCTGAAGAGTTGTACCTGCTTCTTCATAGATTGTCTCATACTCTGAACGAACAGCATCATCTGCAAATTCTTCCTGATACTGCTTCAGAATCTGATCCAGTTCTTCATCAGAAATATCAATCCCACATTGCAGAGCATACTGATAGATCTGATATTTTTCTATCAGGGATGACTTTGTCGATGCAATCGCTTCTTCCTCTGCCATGCCATGGAATTGCATATCTATCTGCACACCAAGTGTAAAGACATACTGAGTATCCAGCGTGTCATACTTGTTCTCCAGATCCAGACACAGTCGCAAAACCTCCGGTTCCGGAGCAAACTCTGTCTCCAGTGTACCTTCTATCTTTGTTATATATTCCTGAATAAACTCTGCATTCCTGTAAAATGTTCCTGCTTCAGTTTCCATATACCATTCTTCCTCATTCTGAAAAAAATAAAAGGTATCCTGAGAATCATCCTCATAACGCAGAACTATTGTCAGATAATCTTCCGATCGCTGTATATTTTCTACATCTTTCGAATCCATCGGTTCCGCAGACTCGATATCCTCTACCAGATCCACAAGTTTCCCACCGGGATAATCATCCACCGAAATCTTTGTAAGATTTAACTGCAATTCAGAAATCGTATCCGGTGCTGGAAGCTGAACATTTTCCACCGAAACATCTTCGATTTTTCCACAGCCAGTACATAGCAGAAACGTTGCCTCTATGATATACAAACAGTACTTAAACTTCATAATCATCTCTCCTCCCTTTCAATGGTACTTTATGACTATGAAAAAATTTTATAGTCATAGAGTACCAAATCCACTTTTTCCTCTTTATATTAAACATATGGGAAAGAGTCTTTGATTTATTTCGATACAGTAAAACTATCTGTTATTCTTCCATAGTTGATAGTTACTAGCCTATCATAAACCTGCCCTTTTACATCTGCACTAAATGAAAAAGTAATCTCTCCGTAGGGCATGACCCTGTTAGAAAGCTTGGCTGACACTCGGTGTATGAACAGGTGGGACGAAGTTGCGTTCAAATGAAATCGATAAAAATATATAATTCCACTATATATCAGATTAATCACTAATTGAGTAAATATAAAGACTATCTACACTCTTTATAAAAGATTCATCTGCCGAATAAAATTTTAACGAACCCATAACATCACTAAGGATTATTATATTTTCAAATTTCTTATCAAAATAAACTGTTCCCATTTCCATCATATTTTTTTCTTCATTATACTTATAAATATTAGCAATATACATACCATTAATAGAATTAGTTTTTCCAAAAAATCGGTATTCTTCTGAATTTGCATTATTACCCTCAAAAGATACTGTACCACATGTTATTTTATAGTTTATAAAATAGCAATAATTTCTGATAGAAATAGACACATTAGAGTCTTGTGTATATTGGTTTTTAATAAGCATTCCCGAAAAATAATACCTTTTTTTACAGAAAAGTAATATGATTGATATAAGCAGTATAAAAACAATTATTATATATTTTTTATTTTTTAAAATTTTCTTGCTATAATGTTTCAATCAGATATTCCCCTTCCTACTGATATACACCATTCTAATTATCCAATCAGCAATACAGATAGTTTATGTTCATTACATTTCTGATTCTTTAAAAATTTTCCACATGGGTAATTTTAGTTGTACCTCCATATTCATAAGAAACATCTCCTACGCAATTATATTGAATTGTGTAATTTAATAAACCGTAAACCGCCTTATCCTTTCTCCATGTTGTGTTATTATAATTACTAGAATAAGTAGTTGTACTTTTCGAGTTAGTAGGAACACTTACATACTTATTTTGCGATGCACTATAATATAAACCACTTATATAACTTAATGCCTTAGCATATTCAACACAACATCCATATGACCACGAATCATATGTACTATTCCACACCTGTGTATAAACCCTTGTCCAGTTTGTACCAGCATTTAATGTTAATGTAGAAGATTGTGCTGTTCCAAACTGTGAAACACTTAATCCACAAATTGAGGCAACCGTTCCTAATGTTTTACTAAATGAGGAAATATAAGCACTAATAGCTGTATCTAAACAATTTTTAATTAATGTTTTTGATGATGATTTTAATAAATCTGCGCTTGAAGCCTTTCCCATCTTAGAATCATCTGCCGCTGTAATTGTCATATATCTTAATGAATATGTCTTTCCATTATAAGTATGTGAAAAGGATGAACCTGCTGTAGAACGCATTTGCGCATTATTATCTCCGTGAATAACTACAATATATGAACAATTGGAATCCAAACCTATTTCATCGAAATCAGTTGCAAGAGTATTTTCAATACTTTCGTAGGTTTGTGAATTAACATCATACAAAACTTATATCTGTTACCTCATATTTTCCACTCCACATTGGATTCACCTCCTCTGGTCTAAAATAATTAAAATCATTTGCTATCTTTACAAGACATAGTACCATCCCAACCTTACAATCTGATTACAATTTCAATTACAATTTTGTAATAATCAAATTTCTTCCCAGAAGATGCAATTGTCCTTTTTTCGTGCTACAATAATACCAACGTTATCCTATACTGAAAGGAGCCATCACCTATGGAGATTATTTTATCTGCGGAAAATATTTATAAAATCTACGACTCTGCCTCCGGTCCCGTTCATGCCCTCAATGGAGTCAGTGTATCTTTTGAAAAAGGTCTTTTTTACGCAATTATCGGCCGCAGCGGTTCCGGAAAATCTACGCTTCTTCATATATTAAGCGGTCTGGACCGGCCCAACAGCGGACGAATCCTTGTGAATGGCAAAGATCTATGTACCTATACTGATGAACAGATGTCTATTTTCCGGAGACGTCATATGGGATTTGTCTTTCAGCAGTATAATCTCCTGGAAGAATATAATGTTCTGACTAATATCTGTATGCCTCTGAAACTGGATGGACAAAAACCTGATTCTCAGTTTCTGAATGAAATTACAGAACTTCTGGGACTGACAGACAAGTTAAAAAAATATCCGGGGGAACTCTCCGGAGGTGAACAGCAGCGGGTTGCTATCGCCCGGTCGATTCTGGCAAAACCTCAGCTTATTTTTGCTGACGAGCCCACAGGAAATCTTGATAAAAAAACCGGCGAGGACACCTTAAATCTATTAAAAAGCTGTGCCAGAAGATTTGGTCAGACACTGATCATGGTCACGCATGATCTGGAAATTGCCAGACAGGCTGACCGATTAATTCATATTGAAGATGGTAAAATTCTAGACTTGAAAGAGAGCTGACATGAACACATTATACAATACAGAACCTAACGATATTCCCACTCTCCTTATTGTTGAGGATGACATAAGCGTTGCAGAAGGATTGTCTGATATCCTTACCGGATATCAATATCAGGTTTTCCATACAGAACGCACCGCTGATACCATGGACTTTCTGGAACATCAAAAAACTGACCTGATAATTCTGGATGTTCATCTGGACGGAGAAAATGGCTATGAACTCTGCAAAAAAATCCGTGAATTATGGGATATTCCTATTCTATATCTGACCGGATGCAGCAGCGAAATGGAACTGGTCCGGGGATTTCAGTCGGGCGGGGACGATTACATGACAAAACCTTTCCGTATGCAAGAACTCATTGTTCGGATACAGGCACTTTTGCGAAGATCTGCCATGCAAAAAAATCACCTCAGAAAAAGTGGCAATCTAATCTATGACAGGGAACGAAAAATCCTGAAAAATAATCAGGGCACAGGCACACTGGATTTGACCGTGACAGAACTGAAGCTTGCGGAAATCCTGATTGAAAATTATCCGCGTACGCTCACCAGAGAAGAGCTGATGTTCGGAGTATGGGATCGGGACGGTATGTTTGTGTCTGCCAATACCTTGAATGTAAATATCAGCCGTCTCCGTGAGAAACTTGGTATTTTCGATGGAAAACCCTACATAGAAACCCTTCGGGGAATCGGCTATCGATGGGCGATTCCTATCAGGAGGTGAACTCTATGTTCTGGGAATTATTCTGTCTTTTCTTTGGTGCCGCAGGCATTCTGTCTGCCATTCTCTGGAGAAAAAAACTCTACCATCATGAACATCGCATGGAGGAACTAACCAACGAAATCCAACATTTTCTCAATTACCCATCAAAAGTTATGCAGGAAAATCTGCATGAAGGGAAAATTCATAATCTGGAGAATCAAATCATACGAATGGAAGAACAACTGCTGCAGGAAATCCATCTGCAGCAGCAAAGAGAAGAACAGACCAATCATTTTATTGAAAATATGGCTCATCAGATGAAGACCGCTGTCACTGCACTTCAGATTCGTCTGGATCTTGCACAACTTCATTCAGTGACAGAAGAGGAACGGACAGCCCTTCAGAAAAGTCAGGCCTGTATGGAACGACTTACCAACGAGATTGACCGTATTCTCAAGTCCAGCCAGCTTGCTGCGGGAAAAATCCAGATGGTCTTTGAACCTTTACACCTGGCAGATGAAATCCTGTCCATCATCCAACAGCTGCGTTCCTTAACCGACAAAAGGCAAGTCAGCATACTTTTAGACTGTGAAAAAGATATCATCCTGTATGGAGATGCTTTCTGGCTTCCTCAGGCTCTGGAAAATATTATTAAAAATGCAGCCGAGCATACCAGGCAGGGCGGTCGGGTATGGGTCACAGCCAAAAACTGCGGACAGGCTGTCTCTATCATTATTGAAGACGAAGGTATGGGAATCCCTCCCGAAGAATTCCCTCTTCTTTTCCAGCGATTTACCAGGGGAACGGTCTCCAAAACCGGATATGGCATCGGACTCAGCATGGCCAGGGACATTGTAGAAACTCATCACGGAACCCTGACCGGCAGTAATGGAAAAACCGGCGGAGCCTGTTTCACCATGACCCTGCCGATACTGGAAGGGCCACAAACCTACATCTGTTTGGATTCATCAGCAAACTGGTAAAATTTCCCCGGGGAAAATGTAAAAATCCCCGGGGAAATTTTCACTTGAAACTAATCAGTCGAAATACCTGCTCCACTGCCAGAGTCATATTTTTTTTCGCCGTTTCCGGCTTCATGGCTTCTTCCAGAGAAGTTACCCCACGGACAATCGGAAAAACTGCATCGATTCCCTCTTTATTACAGATTTCACCGCCATCTTTAATGCTTCCGGCAAATGCCAGCACCATTGCATGATATTTCTTGGCCAGATAAGCCACTCCCACCGGTAATTTGCCCATGGCTGTCTGTTCATCCAGACAGCCTTCCCC
Organism: Eubacterium sp.; assembly: GCA_022764165.1. Taxonomy (GTDB): domain Bacteria; phylum Bacillota; class Clostridia; order Lachnospirales; family Lachnospiraceae; genus Oliverpabstia. Next base: position 47,685 of record JALERM010000034.1, read on the forward strand.
GGTGATAACCACATCTGCATCTATCAGCTCCTGTTCCAGGCCTACAGCCTTCAGTACAATGGAAATACCCGGCTGCAGTTCTACATGAGGGAAATAACTGAGAAACGCAAATCCCAGCCCTCCCGCAGCACCTGCACCTTCTTCTTTTCTCCTGTCTTTTCCCGTAAATTCTGCGGTTTTATCCGCATAGACAACCATTTTTTGATCCAGAATTTCCTTTTCTTCTTCTTTTACACCTTTTTGCGGTCCAAAAATATACACCGCTCCATTTTCGCCGCAGAGCGGATTCTTTACATCACAGGCAATCTGAAAGTGACATTCTTGCAGCAATGGTTCCACATCTTCCTCTCTGATTTCCGCAATCTGATCCAGTTCACCCAAACCAGTCTCGATGGGATTGCCTGCCTGGTTATAAAACTGATATCCCAGTGCCTGCAGCATCCCCACGCCGCCATCCGATGTGGCACTGCCTCCGATTCCCATGATAAACTCACGGCAGCCCCTGTAAATCCCGTCAAGAATCATTTCTCCCACTCCATAGGTAGTGGCTTTCCATGGATTTAACTGACTGCGGTCCACCAGCGTGATACCGGCTGCCTCTGCCATTTCCATCACCGCAGTCTTTCCATCTGCTAATATCCCATATCTGGCCATAACCTTTTCTCCCAAAGGTCCTGTCACTTCCACCTGCTGGTAGGTACCACCCAGTCCACTGATCAGTGCCTCTGTCGTTCCTTCCCCTCCGTCTGCCAGAGGTCTGATGACAATATCTGCCTCAACGGCACGCCGGACTCCTTCCGCCGCAGCTTTTCCTGCCTCCATGGAACTGAGACTTCCTTTAAAAGAATCAATTGCAATCACAACTTTCATATTCTTCACCGTCTTCTATCACAGATTCACTACATTCTGCGGTTTTCCTTCACAAAAACATCTCAGATTTTCCACCGCAATCTGCATCAATCTCTCTCTACTCTCTTTTGCTGCCCAGGCAATATGAGGTGTCAAAATACAGTTATCACATTTCAGCAGCGGATTGTCCTGCTGAATCGGTTCTGTAGATACTACATCACAGGCCGCAGCATAAATTTTTCCACATTGCAATGCTTCTGCCAGATCGTTTTCCACAATCAGACCACCCCGACTGGTATTGATGAGGATAACTCCATCCTTCATCATGGCAATACTATCTTTATTGATGATTCCCCGTGTAGAAGGAAACAAAGGACAGTGCAATGAAATCACATCTGACCGGGCACACAATTCCTCAAACGTCACCCGCTCAGCAAATGCCGTATCTTCCGAAGAAGAAGAACCTCCGTAGGCCAGCACATGCATACCAAACACATGAGCAATTTTCCCCACACTCTGTCCGATTCTCCCGAATCCGATAATCCCCATCGTTTTTCCCTTAAGCTCAATCAGAGGATATTTCCAGAAACACCAGTCCTGATTTTTTGTCCACTCCCCCTCTTTCACCGCTGCAGAGTGTTCACCCACATGTTGACATACCTCCAAAAGAAGTGCAAAAACCATCTGTGCCACCGCATCCGTTCCATAAGCAGGGATATTACATACCGGAATATTTCTACGGGCTGCCGCTTCCGTATCTACCACATTATAACCGGTAGCCAGAACCCCAATATAACGAACCGACGGACAGGCCGCCAATGTTTCCTCCCGGATTGGTGTTTTGTTGGTTATCACAGCTTCCGCACCCTGAATCCGCTCTGTAATCAGATTTTCAGGTGTGCGGTCATAGATTCTAACTTCACCTAATTGTTCAAATCCTTTCCAACTCAAGTCTCCGGGATTTTCCACATAACCGTCCAGAATTACAATTTTCATTAATTTTCTCCTTCTCTTTACACTAACATGTAAAACAATCCTGTAAAACAGGATAACAAGAAGTCTAAGAAAAATCAACCTGCTCTGTCAAATACTAAGCAGTTAACATGCGTTTTTGGTAGCCACAACATCCACTCCCGTCCCGGCCACATTTTCCAAAACCACCATTCCTGCTGTCACTGGTGCTTTCACCTGCACATTCTTCAATTCTTTCATACACTCCTGGATTTTCCCTTTGGAAATATCCGATGCGGTTTTGACAGAGACTACCGGCTCCTGTCCATCCAGTACCCGCACTGTGGAAGTAACAATTCTGGTAGGATTGGTCACTTCTTTTTCCCCATATACCGCTCCCCGTTTACAGGTATTGCCCTCTATCTTTTCGACTTTACCATCCTTCATGGTCACTTTCAGCAGACAGCCCATAGGACAGCCGATACAGGTCAGATTTCTTTCTTCCATCTTCGTCTCTCCCTTCTATTCCTGTTCTATCTTGACGATTATCTTTATATCTTCTTTTTTTCCCATGCAAGCAGAATCCCCGATAAACCATTTCTTTTCCAGATATATTGTTTCCATCTCACCTGGAGCCATTACCGGCCGTTTTTTATGAATCACCCTCTGGTCATTCAGGTACACACTGATATAACTCTTCTGGTATACCCCTCCTACCCGGAAACGAACCGGATGTTTTTCCAGCATCCGGGAAGGATGAATGCTGCAGGGAACTGTATAACGAACACCGTCCGTACCTTGTACCAGAATTTCCTCTTCCGAATCCTTTTCCACTTTTATATTCTCATCTGCATTCTTCATTACATACGCTGCCGCACATCTTCCCGCCATAGCAGCTTCTTCCGATACGAAATCAACCAGATCATGGACATGAAGGACATTACCGCAGGCAAATACTCCCGGAATACTTGTTTCCAGACTTTCATTTACCCGGGGACCGCTGGTGACCGGATGCAGTTCCACACCCATATCTCGTGAAAGCTCATTTTCCGGAATCAGGCCAACCGATAGGAGCAATGTGTCACAAGAATACTCCTCTTCCGTTCCCGGAATCGGTTTTCTGTTTTCATCTACCTGTGCCAGCGTAACTGATTCCATCCGTTCTTTTCCTTTGATATCCACTACTGTATGACTCAACTTCAGCGGTATACCAAAATCATCAAGACACTGCACAATATTTCTTTTCAGACCTCCGGAATACGGCAGAAGTTCAGCCACAACCTTTACTTTTGCCCCTTCCAGTGTCATGCGCCTTGCCATAATCAGACCAATATCACCGGAACCCAGAATTACCACCTCACGTCCCGGCAGATATCCTTCCATATTTACCAGCCGCTGTGCCGTTCCTGCAGAAAAAATACCTGCCGGACGATATCCCGGAATATTCAGAGCTCCACGGGAGCGTTCCCGGCATCCCATTGCCAGAATTACTGTTTTTGCCTGTAACGTAAACAGCCCTTCCACACGGTTAAGTGCCGTAATCTTCTTTTCCCGGCTAATGTCCATCACCATCGTATTTAGCAAATATTCTATCTCTCTTGCTTCTACCTGATTGATAAATCGCTGTGCATATTCCGGACCGGTCAGTTCCTCCTGAAATGTGTGAAGCCCAAATCCATTATGAATACACTGATTCAGTATTCCTCCCAGCTCTTTATCTCTTTCCAATATCAAAATATCCCTGATTCCCGCATCATAAGCAGCCACTGCTGCCGCAAGTCCTGCAGGACCGCCTCCGATAATCACCACATCATAACTGGCTTTCATCCTATTCCCCTCCTTACAGACTGTCTTTCGTCACGCCCAGAATAATTCTGGAATCTTTTCCACATTTGGTTACGGTATCCACAGAAGTTTTCCACTCTCTGGCCAGGATTTCCATCGTTCTCGGTGAACAAAATCCCGACTGACATCTCCCCATTCCTGCACGAGTCCGCCGCTTCACACCATCCAAAGATCTGGCTCCCAGCGGACGATGAATGGCATCCAGAATTTCTCCCTCTGAAATACTTTCACAACGGCAGATAATGTTTCCATAGGCCGGTTCTTTTCTGACCAATGCTGCCCACTCTTCCCTGGAAAGTTTCTGCGGATCTGTAATGCCTTTCCTCTTACTGATAAAATTCTCTTTTTTCTCCGGATGTAGTTTGGCTGTAATCAGTTCTGCCATCCGTTTCCCAATTGCAGGTGAACTGGTGAGTCCCGGAGATTCTATGCCTGCACAATCAAAAAATCCGGGCGCATCTTCTGCTTCCTGCAGAATAAATTCATGACCGTCTTCTCTCGCCCTCAGTCCGGCAAATGAAGTAATTACCTGACGAAGAGGAAGACTCTTTACACTTTTTACTGATTTTTTCTCTATTTCTTCCAGACCTCCGGCTGTTGTATTAGTCCCCTCTTTATTCTCTATATCCTCTGCATTGGGTCCCACCAGAAGATTCCCATGAGCCGTAGGCGTAACCATAACACCCTTCCCCATTTTTCCGGGCAACTGGAAAATAGTATGCTGCACATGATGTCCTGCACTTTTATCCAGAAGATAATATTCACCACGACGAGGTATAATATGTATTTTCTTCTCTGATACCATATTATGCATCCGGTCGGCATAGACACCTGCAGCATTTACCACACACCGTGTCTCCCATACTTTATCTTTACTGATCAAACGATAACCTTCCGCTGTTTTTTCAATCTTCTCTACTGACGTATCAAAGAAAAATTCCACACCATTTTCACAGGCATTTTCTGCCAGTGCTATATTCAGACTAAAAGGACACACAATTCCTCCGGTAGGTGCATACAAGGCAGCCACTGCTTCATCCGACACATTTGGCTCCATCTGCCGCAGTTCTTCATGATTCAATATCCGAAGATCCGGCACACCATTTTTTCTTCCCTGATCCATTAATTCTTCTAATGACGGTAAATCTTCTTCTGAAAAACAAAGTACCAGCGAACCAATCCTCTTAAAAGAAAAATCCAGATCACGGGCCAGGTTTTCCATCAGTGCATTCCCCTCCACATTCATCTTTGCCTTCAAAGTCCCGGGCTTTGCATCAAATCCCGCATGAACAATCCCACTGTTAGCCTTCGAAGTCCCACAGCACACATCCTCTTCCTTCTCCAACACACCGATTTTCAGTCGATAACGGGACAATTCTCTGGCAATGGCACAGCCGGAAACTCCTGCCCCTATAATCATCACATCATACATAGTCTTACCTCCTATACGCTAAAAAGAGCAGGAAAAATAAATGGACTCTCGCCCATTGTTTTTCCTGCTCTCATCTCTGCTACTCTATTTGATTAAAATGATTCTACCATGAACTCACAAAAAATGCAACTATTTATGCAAAAGCAATTTCCTCCATAATATCTTTCACATGTTCCAACTTCTCACATTTCCATGCATTTTCTCCACAGAACAGCAAGGCCTGTTCCACTTCCCCTTTTGCCGCATGAATCAATACTTTTGTGATACAGTATGGTGTATCTTTGGGATTGCATCCTTTGATACACTGATAACATTTCGTGATGGGTTCTCTTCCTGCCTCTTTGTTTCTTATAAAAGAATTCCTGATCGCTCTTCCCGGCATTCCCACCGGACTGTCCACGATCATAATATCTTCTTTCACCGCACTCAGATATGCCTGTTTATAACGTTCGTCAGCATCACACTCATAGGTAGTTACAAACCGGGTTCCCATCTGTACTCCATCAGCTCCCAGTTCCAGAGCATGAAGAACATCCTTCCGGTCAAAAATGCCTCCTGCCACTACCACCGGTATCTGTTTTTCGTACTTTTCTGCAAATTCTTTTACTACCTGAATAATTCCACAAATTTCCCGCTCGTAAGCTTCTTTTCCCTGTTTCTCCTGTTCTTCTGAAGCACCCGAAGCCCCATACAATGCCAGCTGTTCTCTGGAAAATCCCAGATGACCTCCTGCTTTCGGTCCTTCTATCACCACCAGATCAGGAGCAGTATGATAGTGCCTGTCCCACAATCTGCAGATAACTCTCGAGGATTTGATGGATGACACGATCGGTGCTATTTTGGTTCTGCTGCCTTCTACCAGTTTAGGAAGCTCTGAAGGCAATCCTGCACCGGAAATAATCAGGTCAATGCCTGCCTGTACCGCAGCCTTTACATATTCCTCATATTTTCTGGTAGCTACCATGATATTGACTCCGATGATTCCTCCCCGGGCAATTTCTCTCGCTTTTTGAATCTCCTCTTTCAGTACTCTCAGATTAGTTTTCAACGGATTTTCCTCAAATTCCGGATCCCGGTATCCAATCTGAGCCGTTGAAATCACCCCGATTCCCCCACAGGCAGCCACATTGCCAGCGAGGCGGGAAAGACTGATTCCCACGCCCATTCCTCCCTGAATCACGGGAATCTTCGCCGTTAAATCTCCAATTACTAACGGTTTCATATCCATACCCCTTCTACCATTTCTCTTATGCATTTACAATTTTCAAAATTGAAATCATATCTAAAATTTCCGGAATCGATCATAACGCTGCTGTACCAACATCTCATCAGTCTTATCTTTCTGCGATACCAAAAATTCATCCAGTCTCTCACGGATTCTTTCCGCCAGTTCAGGAATATTCTCCTCACATGCCGGTTCAGTTTCCGGAATGACCCATTCCACAATCTGTAATTTCTGCAAATCCTCCGCAGTGATTTTCATGATTTCAGATGCTTCTTTTGCCCGTTTTCCATCTTTCCACAGAATCGATGCAAATCCCTCCGGTGATAAAATGGAATAAGTGGCATTTTCCATCATCCAGACTTCATTGGCTACGGCCATACCCAGGGCACCGCCGCTGCCGCCTTCTCCAATAAAGATACTCAGTACAGGTACTTTCAGCCCCGACATTTCCATCAGATTCCGAGCAATTGCTTCACCCTGTCCGCATTCCTCCGCCTCAATTCCGCAGGCTGCTCCCGGCGTGTCCACAAAGTTCAGAATCGGTCTTTTAAATTTCTCTGCCTGTTTCATCAGACGCAGAGCCTTTCGATACCCTTCCGGAGATGCCATGCCAAAATTACGGTAAATATTTTCCTTCACATTTTTCCCTTTTTGCTGTCCGATCACAGTAACCGGCTGTCCTCCAAACATACCGATGCCGCCGATGACAGCTCCATCATCCCGAAAACTTCTGTCACCGTGGAGTTCCAGAAACTCATCAAAAACCTGCTGGATATATTCCATACTGGTGGGACGGCTGCTGCTTCTGGACAATTCTACTCGATCCCAGGCTGTAAGGTTCTTTTCCTGAATTTTTTCTGCTCCATATCCTGAATCTATGAAATTCTGTCCCTGATAATTTTGATAACTCTTATTTTCCTGATGCACTTTCAGAAGATGTGAAATTGTTTCTTTTAAATCTTTTCTTTCCACAATTCCATCAATAATTCCCTTTTCAACCAGGAATTCCGCTCTCTGAAATCCTTCCGGCAATTTCTGACCGATGGTCTGTGCAATGACTCTGGGACCTGCAAAACCTATCAATGCCCCCGGTTCTGCCAGAATTACATCTCCCAGCATGGCAAAACTTGCGGTCACTCCTCCGGTTGTCGGATCTGTCAATATGGGAAGATAAAACAATCCCGCTTCGCTGTGTTTCTTGATTGCTGCCGATGTTTTTGCCATCTGCATCAGAGAAATAATCCCCTCCTGCATTCTGGCACCGCCGGAACTGCAGAACATAACAACCGGGAGTCTCTCTTCCACCGCACGTTCAAACGCACGTGTTATCTTTTCTCCCACCACATATCCCATACTTCCCATAAGAAAACGGGCATCACAGACACCAATAACTGTCCGTATACCATTGACAGTACAGACACCCGTGGTCACGGCTTCCTTCAGCTTTGTTTTTTCCTGCAGACCAGTTATTTTTTCTTCATATTCCGGATAATCCAGAGGATTTTTCTGCTCTATATCACAGAACCACTCTTCAAAACTCCCGGCATCTGCCACCATACGAATTCTGGTTTTTGTCTTAATTCTGAAATATCCCTCACATTTGGGACATACGTAAGAGTTGCTTTTTATATCCTCACGATAAACCATTTCTCCGCATTTGGGACATTTCAGCCAAAGACCTTCCGGTACAGAAGGTTCTTTTTTATTTTCTCTGTCCGGCTTCTCACTATTGATTTCCTGATCTCCAAATAAAGCTGCCGTTTTCTTAAACATATGTTTTAATTTTGCCATATGAATTTCACCTTTTTTCTTCTAAACTGACATGTCTGTCCAGGCAGACATCATAACGAATGAAAGTGGTCAGGAATAAAATCCGTTGTCACATTCCCATTCTGGAAATCCGGATGATTCAGAATCTCATACTGGAAGTCCACATTGGTGGTAACCCCATCGATGATCAGTTCTCCCAAAGCACTTCGCATCTTATCTATGGTTTCTTTCCGATCTCTGCCATGAACAATGACTTTTGCAATCATAGAATCATAGTAGGGAGGAATCTCATATCCATTGTACACTGCGGTATCCACCCGCACGCCATATCCCCCCGGCAGATGAATTTCATGAATCACACCGGGACAGGGACGAAAATGATTTGCCGGGTCTTCCGCATTGATACGGCACTCCATGGCATGTCCCTGAAGCTGAATATCTTCCTGACGGACAGATAACGGATTCCCCTCGGCAATAGATATCATCTCTTTCATCAGATCCACACCGGATACCATTTCTGTTACCGGGTGTTCTACCTGGATTCGGGTATTCATTTCCATAAAGTAGAAATTTTTGTCTTCGTCCAGTAAAAATTCAATGGTTCCGGCACTTTCATAATTTACTGCTTTGGCGGCACGAATAGCAGCCTCACCCATTTTTGCACGAAGTTCCGGAGTCAATGCCTGACTGGGAGACTCTTCAATCACTTTCTGATGATTTCTCTGAATGGAGCAGTCTCTTTCTCCAAGCTGTATCACATTGCCATATTTGTCCGCCATTATCTGGAATTCTATATGTCTCGGATTTCTTACATATTTTTCCAGGTACATGGAATTGTCCGCAAATCCACGGACAGATTCCAACTGTGCCACTTTGAAGTTCTCCTCAAAATCCTCAGGGCTTTCAGAGACACGCATTCCTTTTCCTCCTCCTCCGGAGGAAGCCTTGATCATCACCGGATATCCAATTTTCTCCGCCAGTTTTTTTGCAGTCCGTGCATCATATACCGGTTCTTTTGTTCCGGGAACTACCGGCACATCTGCCTGCATCATAGTCTTTCTGGCCTCTGATTTATTTCCCATTTTTTCCATCATCTCAGCAGTGGGACCAATAAATTCAATATTACATTTTTTACAGAGTTCCACAAATCTGCTGTTCTCTGACAGAAAGCCAAATCCCGGATGTACTGCATCTACTTTTGCAGCAACGCATGCGCTTAAAATCTGTTCCATATTCAGATAACTGTCCACAGCGGATGCCGGTCCGATACAGATTGCCTCATCTGCCAGCTGAGTATGAAGGGCTTCCTTATCCGCCTCCGAATAAACTGCCACGGTAGCGATTCCCATTTCACGGCAGGCCCGGATAATCCGAACCGCAATCTCCCCTCTGTTTGCTATCAATATTTTACGAAACATATGCACTCCTCCTGCGTTACTAGCCGATTGCTACCGTCAGCTCGCCAGAAGCTGCCACTTTTCCGTCTACAGTGGCTACAGCTTTTGCAATGGCGATTGGTCCTTTTTGTTTGATCATTTCTACTTCCAGTCTCAGAACATCTCCCGGAACCACTTTCTTTTTAAATTTGCAGTGATTAATTCCTCCAAAATAAGCTGTTTTTCCTTTAAACTGTTCACAGCTCAGTATACATACCGCCCCCACCTGTGCCAGTGCTTCGATAATCAGCACTCCCGGCATTACAGGTTCTTCCGGGAAATGTCCGCGGAAATAATATTCATCATAAGTAACACATTTTCTGCCCACTGCTTTTACACCAGGTTCCATATCTTCAATCACATCCACCAGTAAGAACGGATGTCTGTGAGGAATAATATCCATAATTTCCTTTGTTGTTAACATGTCTGCCTCCTGCATATGAGATGTTTTTTATTACCGGATGGTAAACAGATTCTGTCCATACTCCACCATCTGTCCATTTTCTACCAGAATTGCTTCCACAACACCCTCATATTCACTCTCAATTTCATTCATCAGTTTCATCGCTTCAATAATTCCCAGAACCTGCCCTTTTTTTACAGTATCTCCTACCTTTACAAAAGGTGCAACATCAGGTGCGGAAGCACTGTAGAAAGTTCCCACCAGAGGAGCTTTTACCTGATTTCCTTCCGGCTCAGATTCTACAGACTCTTTCTCTGGAGCAACTGTTTGTGCCGTAAATACCGGAATCTCCGCAGCCATATTTCCATCAGCAACAATCTGTACTTCTTTTTTTTTGTTCATGCTCACTTTGAAATCTCCATCTTTCATGGAAAATTCCGTAAGTTCAGAAGAGGACACTGTCTTGATCAACTGAATCAGATTTTCGAATTCCATTTTTGCTCTCCTTTACCCGTTGTATTTCTTAATTAAAATACTTGCATTATGACCGCCAAATCCAAGCGAATTACTCAATGCATAGGATATCGGTTCTTCTACACCTTCACCTGCCACATAATTCAGATCCATCTCTTCATCCGGAGTGGTATATCCTGCAGTTGCATGGATAAATCCTTCCTGTAACTCTTTCACACAGGTAATAAACTCCACAGCTCCTGCAGCCCCCAGCAGATGTCCGATCATTGATTTTGTAGAGTTGATTTTCATATTATATGCATGGTCTCCAAAAAGCAGTTTAATTGCTCTTGTCTCAAACAAGTCATTATGATGAGTAGCCGTTCCATGAGCATTGATATAGGTTACATCCTCTTTTTCAATTCCTGCTTCAGCGATTGCCAGTTCCATAGCTTTCGCTGCACCGGAACCATCTTCTGCCGGAGAAGTAATATGATAAGCATCGCTGGTGGCACCATAACCTGTCACTTCTGCCAGAATCACAGCTCCTCGTTTCTGTACATGTTCCAGTTCCTCAAGAACCACCACACCGGCACCTTCACCCATAACAAATCCACTTCTGTCTTTATCGAATGGAAGAGAACATCTCTCCGGATCCTGAGAGTCAGAAAGTGCTGTCAATGCAGAAAATCCTGCCACACCGATCGGACAGATACATGCTTCGGTACCGCCTGCCAGCATCACATCCGCATCTCCACACTGAATACTTCTATAAGCCTCTCCAATGGAATGTGTACCTGTTGCACAGGCAGTAACCACATTCAAACTCTTTCCCTTAAGTCCCAGCTGAATGGAAACATTACCTGCTGCCATGTTGGAAATCATCAACGGCACCAGGAGCGGATTGACTCTTGACGGTCCTTTTTCTTCCATCTTCTTGCAGGCAGCCTCTGTTGCCTGCAGACTGCCGATTCCTGAACCAATGGAACATCCCACACGAAACGGATCTTCCTTTTCCATATCCAGACCTGCCTGAGCAAATGCTTCTTTAGCAGCCGCCACTGCATACTGGCAGAACAACTCCATTCTTCTGGCGGCCTTAAAATCCATATGTTCTTTTGCCACAAAATCTTTTACTTCTGCTGCCAGCTTTACCTTAAAATCACTGGTATCAAACCGGGTAATCTCACCGAATCCCAATGTTTTTTTCTTCACATTTTCCCAGTATTTCTCCACACCTGTTCCTATAGGAGTCACAGCTCCCATGCCGGTAACCACTACTCTACGCATATATAAACCTCAACTTTACCTTTCAAACTATGATTACATTGCCATTCCGCCATCTACATGAATCACCTGTCCGGTGATATAATCAGCCTTATCTGATGCCAGAAATGCAGCCATTTCTGCAATATCTTTTGTTTCTCCAAATCTTTTCAGCGGAATCTGTTCCACTGCGGCTTCTTTCACACTGTCAGACAATACCTCTGTCATTTCTGTATTGATAAATCCAGGAGCAATGGCATTGACTGTAATTCCTCTGCTGGCCAGCTCTCTTGCCATCGTCTTTGTCAGACCGATAATACCTGCTTTTGATGCTGCATAATTAGCCTGTCCGGCATTACCCAGTACTCCGGAAACAGAAGCAATATTGATAATTTTTCCACTTCTCTGCTTCAGCATCTGTCTGGTAAGATGGCGAATCGTATTAAAACAGCCTTTCAGATTCGTCTCTATTACCGCATCAAAATCCGCTTCACTCATTTTCATAATCAGGTTATCTCTGGTAATCCCTGCATTATTAACCAGCACATCCACATGGCCATATGACTTAACAAGTTCTTTCATCATCTGTTCGGTTTCAGCAAAATCAGAAACATTACACTGATAAAGACTTCCATCTCCGCCCTGATTCTTAATAGTATCAATGACCTCCTGGGCTCTCTGTGCAGAGCCATTAAAATTTACAATAACAAAAAAACCCTGTGCTGCCAGTGTGATGGCAATCTGTCTTCCGATTCCTCTGCTGGCTCCAGTCACCAGTGCTACTTTCTTATCCATTTGAACACCGAATCCTTTCTTATAACTCATTTAGTACTTTTTCCATATCTTTCACAGTCTCAATGTTGAACCCTCTGACAGATCTGTCAATCTTACGCAAAAATCCTGTCAGTGTCTTTCCCGGTCCGATTTCTATAAAAGTATCGACGCCATCGGCAATCATCCGTTCCACACTCTGCTGCCAGAGTACAGAAGAAGATACCTGTTCTTTCAGCAACTGTTTGACATTTGATGGTTCTGTCACATAATCTGCCGTTACATTGGTAATATAAGGAACTTCAAACGGATGAATTTCTACCGTATCCAGAACCTCTCCCAGCTTTTCTCCTGCTGATTTTAACATTGGCGAATGGAAAGGGCCGCTGACTTTCAGATGAATGCATCTTCTCGCCCCTGCTTCTTTCAGTTTTTCACAGGCCACATCTACAGCATCGGTCTCACCGGTAATCACAATCTGTCCCGGACAGTTATAATTGGCTACAGAAACAATTCCATCTACGCTTTCACAGATTTCTTTAATTGCTGCTCCGTCCATTCCCATGACAGCGCACATAGCTCCCCCCACCGGAACCGCCTCCTGCATGAAAATTCCTCTTTTCCGGACTACCCGAAAAGCATCTTCCACAGACATCACTCCAGAAGCAATCAATGCACCATATTCTCCCAGACTCAGTCCGGCATGCACCTGAGCATGAACTCCCTTTTCTTCCAGAGCCTTTAACAAGGCCGCTTCCACTGCCAACATAGCAATCTGCGTATATTCTGTAATGTTAATCTTATCATTTTCCTCAAAACAAAGTTCTGGGATATTCAAACCTGTCACATCGGAAGCTGTATGAAAAATATTCCTGCAAACAGGAATCTGCTCATAAAAATCCTTTCCCATACCCACATACTGAGCTCCCTGGCCCGGAAAAACAAATGCAATCTTGCTCATAAATCCTCCATGTAATAATTTGATTTTCAAAATATTATTTCAAATGGCAGCCGGACCCCTGATCAGTCCGGCATTTTTATCTCATCATATTCTATTTTAAAAGGGATTCTGCTTCCCTCATAATTTCCTCAATAATTTCTTTACAGCTCTGTCTCTTATGAACCAGACCGGCAATCTGTCCTGCCATCACACTTCCGTTCTTAATATCGCCATCCATAACAGCTTTTCTCAGAGCACCCAGTGTCAGTTTTTCCAGTTCTTCAAACGGAGCTCCGGATTCTTCCAGTTTCAGGTACTCTTTTGTCATCTGATTTCTCAGTACACGAATCGGATGTCCAGTGGAAAGACCAGTCACAACCGTATCAATATCCTTCGCTTTTACAATTCTGTCTTTATAATTATCATGGACAATTGACTCATCTGCCACGACAAAACGCGTTCCCATCTGTACAGCTTCTGCTCCCAGCATGGTGACTGCCGCAAATCCTCTTCCATCTCCGATACCTCCTGCTGCAATCACAGGGATATCCACTGCATCTACAACCTGTGGAATCAATGCCATCGTAGTTTGAGAACCAATATGTCCGCCTGCTTCCATTCCTTCAGCAACTACAGCGTCTGCACCATAACGTTCCATACGCTTTGCCATAGCGACAGATGCCACAACCGGAATTACTTTAATACCAGCTTCCTTAAACATCGGAATAAATTTTTCCGGATTTCCCGCACCAGTCGTAACAGCCTTAACCCCTTCTTCTACAACAACTTTTGCCACTTCCTCAGAATTCGGATTTAAAAGCATAATATTAACACCAAACGGTTTATCTGTCAGTGCTTTTGCTTTTCTTATTTCCTCTCTGACAATCTCGGCCGGAGCACTGGCTGCACCAATCAGACCAAATCCACCAGCTTCAGATACAGCAGCAGCCAGATGATGTTCTGCTACCCATGCCATACCACCCTGAATAATGGGATATTCAATACCTAACAAATCTGTAATTCTAGTTTTCATTTTGTTCCTCCTGCTGCGAGATAAAAAGGTGTGGACTAAGCCTCCACACCTTTTCCTTTCAGATACTCCATAACACTGCCGACAGTTGTAAGCTCAGTCAATTCTTCAGAAGGAATCTCAATCTCATACTTTTCCTCCAGAGACATTACCAGTTCAAACAAATCAAGGGAATCAGCTCCCAGATCATCTTTAAAAGATGTTTCTTCTGTAATCATATCCTCATCACAATTTAACTGTTCTGCAATAATTTCTTTCATTTCTTCTAACATGATAAATCTCCTTATACTCATCCATGACTCTGTCACTGACAGAAATATTATTTATGTTTCAAATATTTTGATAACCAAAGTATATATAGACTACCATGTTTTGTCAAGCACTAAATTTATTTTTTTGACAGGAGACCGTCACTTGTCCACCTCCTTAACATCCTATCAAAACTGTTTTTCCCTGAAATGCAAATCCATAGCTTCGGATCTTATTTTTCTCAATTCCTCTTGCAATCAGCTGTGCCGCATATTGTTTTTCTTCGATCTGACGGAGAGCTGCCTGCACAGTATCTTCCATACTTTCCTCTCGCCTTTTATTTCTCACCTTAAATTCCAGAATGATCGCATCATCTGTGGCCGGATTCTTTGGTTCTAAGATAACATCATATCTTCCAAATCCACTTTCCCTATTGGAAGTAATAAAATACCTGTTCTGCAAATCAACCAGAAGACCCAGGACAAATCCATGATAAAATCTTTCAGGATCATCTCCCAAAGGACTGCTTCCCGTATCAAAGTAACTGAACATCCTTAGTGCCACACGGTTCATATATTCGTTCATAGCATCCAGATCATCCTGCAGCATCGCATAAATGAAATCATTATAATCTGTTTCCACGCATTTAAACCAGCTGCGCACCATACTTTTGAACATCCGCTCCACTTCATAGTTGGTCAGCGTCAGTTCATAATTGGGTTCTTCCCCATTTTCCAGTAATTCCTCTCTTTCATAACTGAGAACTTTCAGATAGCCACTTGCCAGAAGCAGACTCCATATAGCTGATTCATTGTGATCCAACTGATTGTACACAATCTGTTCATCCACAGGGGTCTGTATCACTCCTCCCCGCAGCAATACTTCAAACTTTTCCTTGATTCTTCTATTACCTTCCCGCAGAAGTTTTCCCACCAGACTGTTGGAACTGGTGTTAGCCCAATAAGTCCTGAAGGTTCTTTTGTCCAGCAAATTCAGAATGGACCATGGATTATAGATATCTTTGTACTTTCCAAAAGTAAAACCATCATACCAATATTTCACCTGTTCCTTTTCTGATGAAAGACCACATTCGTCCAATGCTGCAAATACTTCTTCCTCCGTAAATCCAAAAGAAGTGGCATATTTGTCTGAAGTTGTAGTTACTACCTCAAGATTATTCAAATCAGAAAAGATGGATTCCTTACTGACTCTTGTGATTCCTGTCATGATTCCCCGCTCCAGCCATGGATTGGTTTTGAACGCTGCATTAAACATGCTCCGGGTAAATCCAACCATCTCATCCCAAAATCCGTCCACATAGGCTTCCTGCATAGGAGTATCATACTCATCTAATAAAATAATCACCTTTTTCCCATAATATCGATAAAGATAATCTGATAGCTGATATAAAGCCAAAGTTGCATCACTGTCACGCATTTCCACGGATAATATCCGATCAAAAAACGCTCTGTCCGCATCTGCCAAAATTTCACTTTCCTTCAAAAAAGAATATTTAACATATAAATTCGTCAACAACTGACATATTTTTTCTCTTGTAGTTTTGTAATCTTTCTCTTTTACATTGGCAAAGGAAAGACTGATCACCGGATATGTTCCCTGCAATTCCCTGTACTTTTCATAATTCCAAATAGAAAGCCCTTCAAAAAGATCCCCCCGGTTAGAATAATCCACAGAGAAAAAATGTTCTACCATACTCATATTCAAAGTCTTTCCAAAACGGCGCGGACGTGTAATCAAAGTCACATCATCCATACTGTCCCACCACTCACGGATAAAGTCCGTTTTATCCACATAAAAACAGTTGTTTGTGATTATTTTTTCAAAATTCTGAATTCCGATTCCTATCGTTCTTGCCATAGATACCTCCCCTTCCAGACCAAATCGTTCCATTTTTAGTATACCATTTTCTCATGGGACTTACCACATAAAAAGCATGGGCAGGAAAAGCAAAGGTTGCCAACCTATATTTTAAAAAGGTAGGATGAGAATCAAAAAAAGAAGTACTGAACTATCAGTACTTCTTTTTTTAATGAGGCATCGGGGATTCGAACCCCGGACAACTTGATTAAAAGTCAAGTGCTCTACCGACTGAGCTAATACCCCATAAATGCCCAGAACCGGAATCGAACCAGTGACACGAGGATTTTCAGTCCTCTGCTCTACCAACTGAGCTATCTGGGCATAAATTGCGGGAGCAGGATTTGAACCTGCGACCTTCGGGTTATGAGCCCGACGAGCTTCCAGACTGCTCCATCCCGCGATATAATATTGTATTGCCATCAGGCAAATGGATGGAGGTGGATTCGAACCACCGAAGCAATTTGCAGCAGATTTACAGTCTGTCCCCTTTGGCCACTCGGGAATCCATCCATATATCGCATATAAAATTGTACGATATCGTGCTGATATTACCAACACAAAGCCGATGATCGGACTCGAACCGATAACCTGCTGATTACAAATCAGCTGCTCTGCCAATTGAGCCACATCGGCTTAAAAAAATGGGACCTACAGGGCTCGAACCTGTGACCCTCTGCTTGTAAGGCAGATGCTCTCCCAGCTGAGCTAAGATCCCACATTTTTATTCATGAAGATCGCTCCTCACGAGCGACCCAGACGGGACTCGAACCCGTGACCTCCGCCGTGACAGGGCGGCGCTCTAACCAACTGAGCCACTGGGCCATATATACCTTGAAAACTGCATACACGCTACATCCTTATTCTACCACTTTTTTGCTGCGATTTCAACCACTTTCTTAGCTTTTTCAGCTTTTGTGTCGGAAGTTCAATCTCGCTTGGCTCGATTAAACGACCTTCACACTAACCTCAGGCTTCGTCTCCGACTCGCCTTCGCTAAGTGTTCAGGTCA
>JALERM010000037.1 GCA_022764165.1 Eubacterium sp.
CAGCACCGCAAAGCGGCTCTGGGCTTGACAATACCGCACTACCTGATAAGTGGTAAACAAGCCAATCAAAGAGTTTCCATCCTCCGGAATGTCGGTTTCCAAAATTCCGGAATCAAGGTTTCCGGAGACGAGAATATTCAATAATAACATATGAACTACGAAAAAAGATAATTTGGTATTATCCATTATTGATCAGGATAATGGAATTGCAGTCCGGCAGAGAAATTGTTTCATAGATGAGAGACATCTACGAAACAATTTCTCTGTTTTTTTGTTATGGTAATGCAAGAAAAAATGATAATTGAGTATTTGATTACTCCTATTATTTGTATCAAAATATGCTGTTTGAGTTAGCATGATATTATGGATAAATGGAGGAGAGATTGATTATGGGAAATCGTATCAGACAGCTTCGTGAAAAAAAGGGCTTAACACAGGAAACCTTGGCGACAGAATTAGAAATAACACAGCAGCAGCTTAGTAAATATGAAAGGGACATTGCATCTGTTTAAAGTGGAATCTCTTAAAAAGATGGCAGCTTATTTTAATGTAACAACGGATTATCTGCTTGAAATATCAGATGTCAAAAGAGATGTAGTAGTAGGTACGGTGGAAATGGGTAGAACGTTGGAGAAATATTGCGATCTGGTTGAATTATATAGAGGGCAGGAGCAATGCGACTAGGTAATTGTTCTGGCATCATTGCTATTTTTAAGAACGCAAGTGGCCGGAAAGAGTGAGAAGAGCTTTGATATGTTCAATGATGTGTACAAGAGAATTAAATATTGTGAATGATAAAAGAGAATCAGGGATATTTTTCCATACTTTATTGACAAGACTGATTTGTTTGTATGATAATTTATGAAAGGGAAATTTGGTAAAGTGGCAACTTTGGAAGTAATTACTTGATGATAAACCTGTCATAAGAGGAGAATGTGGAGGGGAACATATGAGCCTGGCATCAATCATTATATCAGCAGCAACAAAAGAGATTGCAGGATTTACGGTAATCGGATATCTGACGGAGAAAGCTGCCGATATTGGTACCGGAAAAATTTGGACAGAAATGAAAAAGAAAATAGGCGATAAGCCTGATTCGTTTGAATGCAGGTTATATGGAGCAATCGAGAAAAGTGTTGGGGAATATCTTTGCAAGGGGATTGGGGAAGATGTATCCGCTGCAATTTGCGAATGTATTTTTGATGCGTGGTGCCGGGAAGGTTATTTAACACCTGAGCGAATTGCAAACATACTGCGCCGCTATTCTGCATACACGAAGCAGAATGATATCCTAGCGTGGTATCGCACTTTTCAGGACCAAATCATAAAGGATGATGTTTTATGTCCTATGTTTATGATGAATAACATACAGCTAAGTGGCGAACTGCAAAGGGAACAGGATAAAAAAATAGACCAGGTATTGGCATTGCTGCAGGCTGCTATGAAAGAGAATAAAGAAATGCAGCAGGAAAAACCGGAATATATATCTGATCCGCCTACGGATATTGATTCGTTCTATGTGGACAGAACGATACTTGAAAACGAATTATGGACTACCATTGTTTTATCTGGAAAATCGGTGCTTCTATATGGGATAGGCGGGATAGGTAAAACGGAAACGGCAAAATCTGTTTTGAAAAAAATCTATTCCTTACCCTGTGATGTTACAGGCATTTATCAGATTGCGTGGGTTACTTATACAAATGGAAAGTTGAAAGATTCTCTGATTGAGGCGTTTCATGATACAAAGGGGTATACAGACAGGGACGAGGCATGGGAACATATATACAACATGATACAAACCCAGCGCGAGAAACTGCTGATTGTAATTGATAATGTGGAAACGATAGAACAGGACCAGGATATTGAAAAATTGGGAGACCTGCCCTGCAGGATACTGGTAACAAGCAGAACCGAAAAGATAGGCGGGCTTTATAGATGTTCCGTAGACCATTTGCCGGAGGAAGACTGCCGGGATATCTTTTATCATTATTATGTGGGAGATCACGATAATCATTACTTAGATAAGATCCTGGGATTAATAGAATATCATACGGTAATGCTGGAGCTTCTGGCAAAGACAGCTAATATGGAAGAAAAGACTCTGCAGGAGTTTTACGAGTTGCTTGTTCAAAAAGGATTCCGCATGAGTAATGAAGAAGTCGGTTCGCATCATCCATTATTGCACTCAGAAAAGAGGGTAACGGAACAATTAAAAATCTTATTTACGATTTCAAAGTGCCGTATCCAGGATAAGGATTTACTGTGCCAGCTTTCCGTGATACCGGCAATCCCATTCCATTATAAAACTGTGAGAAACTGGATTGAGATTCAACATAAGTCACAGTTGGAATATCTGGTAAAGACAGGCTGGCTTAAAAGCGACGGAAAACTTGTTTCAACATATATCATGCATTCTGTTATCGCTTCTGCCATACGGTTTCAGAATGAGGATCATCTGTATGAAAAATGCAGATATGTGATCCATTCCATTACAAAAGAAATGGAATGCGGAGAGCAGGAACATGGTGCAGAAAAGTCTTATCTGATTCCGTTTTCCTGGTCCATTTCCGATGTACTATGGAATCATTTGTGTGATGAACAGGATGCAGAGTTCCTGACAAATCTTGCATATATTTATTATGATATAGGAAACTATGATAATGCATATCAGTATTTTCAAAGGGCATTAGAAATAGATGAACGGGTATCCGGGTCGGATTCCATTACCGTTTCTTCAGATTACTACAATCTTGCAGATGTAAGTTATAATATGTATCAGTTTTCCAAATCTCTTTCGTATTTGCGGAAAGCTCTGGCAATCCGTAAAAAATATTATTCGTCCGACGATATTGAAGTTGTTGTGCTTATAAAGTTATTGGCAGGAATATATGTAAAACTGAACCGGCCGGACCGCGCTGAAGCACTATATTCCTGGGCGGCAGACAAATTTGAACGGAACCCGGAAACCGATATCCTGCAGTTGAGTACACATTACTCCGATATGGCTTCTTTTTTTAGGGAGCGCGGATATCCGGGAGATTACGACAAGGCAAAGATCTATTATCAGAAAGCAGAACAAGGGATGAAGCAGGTCTATGGAGACAAGCCTCATCCGGAAATGGCGGCCTTTTATGATGAGTATGCGCTGCTTTATGATAATATGGGAAAATATTCAGAAGCGCTTTCCTTATTTCAAATAGCATTAGAAATAAAGCAAAAAACATTAAAGAGAGAGCATCCGGATATTGTTCAATCCTATGGAAGTATCGGATTGATCTATTATGAACTTACAGATTATGATAAGGCACTGGAGTATTTAAATGAGGCTTTAGAAATTGCAGATAAAATCTGGTCAGGTCCGTTTTCCTTTAAAGCGGATATTTATAATAATCTTGGACTCGTATACCGGAGTAAAGGAGACTATCCGAAAGCAGAAGATTTGTATGGACGTGCGCTGTGTATAAGAGAAGAGATTTATACACCAGATCATCCGATGGTCCTGGCAACAAAGAATAATATTGCGCAGGTCTATGCCAGTGAAGAAAAGTATAGCGAAGCAATTTCACTGTTTGAAACAGTTATCCAGGAGTACCGTGGAAATTCTACAGAGGATTCGGCATTTCTGGCAACCGTATATGATAACCTGTCAACTGCATACCGGGAAATGGAAAGATACGAAGATGCCATTGACATATGCACAGAAGGTTTGAATATACGCAAAAATATTTATGGGGAGAGGAGTTTGGATTACGCAATCAGTTTGAATAATCTAGCCCTGATTTATTATGAAATGGGAGTGCTTAATGATGCGGCGGATCTATTTAGCGTGGCGCTGGCAATTAAAAAAGAGACCCTTCCAGAAATACACGGGCAGATTAGTATCGGTTATTTTAATCTGGGTCTTGTGTACGATAAGTTCCATAGGGATAATGAAGCACTGGAAAACTACCGGGCTTCCATGGAAATAGATAATGAACTGGGAGCATATGAAGATGTTCTGCTGACAGCCGAATATGTTGCCGAAATATATGAAAGGAATGATATGCCGGAGGAAGCAGAAGCATATCGTACACTTTGCAGCGAAGATGATGAGCATTAAATAGGACAGATAGGAAAGGGCACGTGATATGGAGCCAATAGCTTTGGTAGGAACATTTTTATGTGTTGAATTGGGAACATTTTCTGTTGCAGATTATGTGATTTCTAAAACATTGGATATTGGAACCGGAAAACTATGGCCGGAGATAAAGAAAAGATTTACCCGTGACAGGGAGACGGTAGAATCCCTGCTTTATGATGCGATCGAGATCAGTGTCAGGAAGTATTCGGAGTTAAATGACCGGGATCATATAGCCCAGGCATGTGAGATGATCTATGCCACATGGATTGTCGAGGGCAGTTTATCCCAGGAGCAGGTAAAAAAAGCGCTTGCACAGGTAAATTCCCGCTACATTGCGCAAAGAAATATTCAGTTATGGTATAGCCTGTTTTATCAGGAAATAGCTAAAAATGAACTTTTGTACCGATGGTTTACGCTGCATACCGCAAATCGACAGGGAACTGATAAAAGTAGAAATGATAAAGTTTTGGCACAGATGAAAGAAATCCTTGAGGGACCTCAAAAAGAGTCATATATAAAGCAGCAGGAGAAACGGACGGGATATGAAAGGCAGCTAAGAGAACAGGTTCTGCAACCTGTTCTTGGAGAGAGGTTTTGTCTGAGGGATATTTACGTTTCATTACACGGAAAAAGAGGGGAACGGAATACTCTGCAGAAAGAGAAGAAGGTCATTGTTGATATAACAAGTTATATATGGGATTGGTTCCAAAGACAGGACTCTTCGCTTTTATTTTTATATGGAGAACCGGGCAGCGGGAAATCCTCTGTTGTAAAAATGGCAGCAGCTACAATCGCGGCCTCTGTGGAAATAGAAGGGATGGTCACATTTATTGATTTGCATCGTCTGGCTTTTTCCGATAAAGAGTCGGCACTTAAAGTCGTGGAAACATATATTCAACACAATTTTCCATGGTTTTTTGACGAAGAATGCTGTGAGAAAAGGCTGCTGATCCTGGATGGTCTGGATGAAATAAAATATAAAGTGTATGAAAATGCTATGGAGTTAGTGCGGGAACTGGAAAACTTTGACTGGGGATTTCCTGTAAAGGTAATTGTTAGTGGAAGAACACAAATTGTATTAAAGACCATTGAAGAGATACGATGTGAGGAATTAGAAATCCTTCCGCTATATCTGGATGATGATGAGCTTCAAAAGCAGGGTTCCGGGACAGATGATCCGGATGGGCTTCTTGGGGAGGATCTGCGTCAGGGCTATTGGAATGTTCTGATGAAATACTTCCAGACTGATCAGGAAATGCCACTGCTGAACAGTAGGTTTGATGAACTGAGCAAATCCCCATTGCTCTTGTTTCTGGTGGTTTGGACGATCAAGCACGCATGCATTCAATTTTCGGAACTGAAAAATGCAGCAGAACTGTACGAAAATATTTTCCGATATATTTATACGCGGGAATATAATCGTGCATCTTCGGATATTTATTTCAAATCCGTAGAGTATTTGGAGTATCAGCAGATGCTCCGTTACCTGGGAGGTTGTGCTTACCGTAATAACAGCAGAAGCATATCTATAAGTGCAATTTATGAATATTGTGAAAAAATGGGACAGGAAGATCTGTGCCAGCGATGGATACAGAAGCACAAGGAGGATAATCCCTCAAAATTGGTCTTATTCTTTTTTCTCCGGGAAACACATCATGAAATGGACTGGAGCAATTCGGAGATTGAATTTATACATAAAACATTTTATGAATACCTTGCTGCTGTTGCAATCATTGAATTCCTTTATTATCAGACGAAAGCGCCTGACAGCGAGATGTTCCTGCCGTTGCTGTTTTATTTGTTTTCAAGAAATACACTTGGTGGAGAAATTACCCGTTTTATCAGCGAAATCATACAGAATGAGAGCCTGGAGATAGAAGGTGAGACAGTAACCCTGGAGCGTTATGGGAAAATAGTGAGCGATCTGTTATCCTGGGGATTCAATGTAAATTATCCGGTTGTTATAGCTGCGAAAAATGTGGATAGTGAGAATATCGGTGCAGAGTCTTATACTGCAATGATGCAAATGGTAGATACCTATGAGGAAAATGTAAAAATGCTCCTGGAAATCTTTACGGGAATGGAAGAGGTGGATATTGAGGAACGTGCAGTGGACCTCTCTTTTCTGGGACTTCAAAAGGCAAAGATTCCATGGTGGAAATTTGATGGAGGATCACTGAAAGAAATCCATTTGGATGAGGCATATTTAAGTGGTGCGTCATTCCAGAAGTGTGACCTGCAAGGGGCAATGGTTATAAATGCAGTCGCAGACAGGGCATCTTTCCGTTTGGCTGATCTGAGTGAGGCAGACTTTTCTGGAGCGCAGTTGGCGACGGCTGATTTTACTGAGGCAATATTAGTAGAAACGGATTTTGAGCTTGCAATGCTTGAAGGGGCGTATTTTTGTAACACTACATTGGAGAATACAAAATTTGCTTCTTCAGATTTAACAGTGGCAAACTTTGACAGGACAATCATCCGCGGAACTGATTTCCATGGGGCAGATCTGTCAAGGGCAGATTTCAGCAACGCAGTATTGGAAAGCGCAAATTGGGAGAATTGTATCATGGAAGGTACCGTATTGTATGGGGTAAGGCTGCAGCAGTTTGATCTGGACAATCCGGAAATCATTGAGATGCTGGCCGAGGCAAATTTGTCAGGAGCAGACTGGACAGGGGTAACAGAAGAACAAAAACAGATACTGCTCAGCGGAGAAAAAGATGATAAATAAATGCAGTGGGCGACAGGTAATATGTTTGGTTTTCTGATCTTGTTATCGGAAAAATCGTATGGGAGGAATGAATTTGTATGAAGAAATTTATCAGGAGAAAATGGAGATGTTGCTACATTCTTTGGCAGAGCGTAACTTGTCAGGGAAACAAGAGTGGGTAAAACTTCAATATTATCCAATCGGTTTTGTTCAGGATGATGACAGTGATTAACGCAAAGCTTATATTTCACATATGTTTGAGCTGAAAACTGAATTTAATGGGAGAATATATTATTTGGAACTGGCGGAAAATATTTCCCTTCCATCGCAAAACAGCGATATTTAGGAAAGCATTGCCTATGAAACAAATGAGGGAGAAAGAAAGTATGATTTTGTACTTCCTATAGACATTGATGAATATGAAATAATATGGAACTTACAGGTACATACCGCCATACCTATATGCGTGATCTGCAAACAGGGTATACCAAATTCAGCTTTCTTCCATAGGAAGACGTCGATGGGATTGATCAATATGGGAACACCTTATGTATGGAAAAGATACCACTGTATTCAAAGGGAATGCCATTAAAAATTCGGTGCAATAGGAGGCAGACATCTTCAGGACATACTTGTTTCTTACTGGAACATGTTGAGGAATATGTGGCACATGACGCATTGCTGAAATAGTTTTTGATCGCATCTTTTGATGGACTGAATGAAAAGAAGACAGATGCGATACTTGCTTATACAGAGCCGGATATTTTTACTTTTGCCGCCAGAGAAGATGCTTCCATCTAGCTTAAGGAACATGTGAAAGGGGTAGCAAAAATTGCAGATACTCTCATAGAAAGCTACGTGCTACAGTAGTCATCCGGGAATCATGCAGCTTATCGAACCCTATGGAGGAACGTATGAGCATGCCTTACGATTGTTCGAGAGACACGGTAACAATGCATTTCATGCATTTTGTTCTTCTGTCTATACGGAAGGTGCTTACGCAGGCCTAGATTTCTTTCTTTGCGACCGTGTCATCAACATCGCATATTATGACAAAACTCGTGTATCTTCCAACCTGTTTGATGCAATAGAACGTGCATTATCCATGGGTATGAGAAGATGATACAAATGGCACAAACGGCTTCTTCAAACATTTGTTATGAAGAAAAGGTGCCGTATAGCTGTTTCCTCTCAGCACTTATTACCCATATTAATGAGAAAAAATTATATGTGAACCAAGCAGGATATGGAAGGAGCTGCCTCTGGCTTGTACATCTGCTTCGCATGGATCCCCTCTTTTTATAATTCGTAGCTTTCCTTTACAACTGGCAGAACGGGAATTAACACTGCTTTTACACTCAAAAAAATATTCCATCTTTCTCCTCCCAATACCAGTTCGATATCATTGGATGCGGCCATGACTGTTTCCGCTGTTATTACAGGACTTTTCTGGTCACAGGCGATCATCAGGATCCTGTGAATCAGATTATTCAGCTTCCGCACACTTCCCTGACAGCAGCCAGATGCTGATTCCAGTGCCTGTGGCTGGAAGATCTCCTTCATCACTCCAGTCATTTTCATCCGGTCACGCACGTAAGCTGCCACCTCGTTTGCTGACAGTCCCTGAAAGTCATAACTGATCACTTTTTTATCTTCTTCAGAATATGATCCCTGCAGATACATTTTTATCAGATTCTGGTATTGGCGTTCTATCTGTTCATACGGACATCCATGGGATACATGCAGGGCTGCTCTGGCTTTCATGATCTTAATACCATAAGGCTCCAGGAAATGTTCCTTGTCATGGAGGTATTTTTGATTGCGGTATCGATCGATTGCTCAAACATATTACGGAACATGGACAATACGCCAGGTTCTGACCATGAAACCTGTGAACTGTTGATCCGTTTATAATCACATTTAGAATTCCTGCATACGGTCACTTTGAATTTTATGGTCGGATATTTAAAAGAACAATTGAATTCCATGTCACAAATAATATCTTTCCCTTTCTGTCTGGGGTTGATCGGATATATTCCGATGCTTTCCAGATACAACAGGTCAAAAATATCCGCAGAATCAGGAAGAGTACCATCAGACTTTATGCTGTCAGTGATTGCAAACCGTCCATGCATTTCATCAAGGCGTAGTTTTCCTAAAGATGCAATTACAGTAAATTCTTTTTCCTTAGTGTTCTTTTCATATGCAATGACTTCCCTTATTCTTTCCAGATTCGTTTTGGGCAAATCCCCATGTATTACATGGGGAATCCTCCCTGCGCATTTTCCACAGATATATCCTTCCATCGTTTTTTCTTTGTTAACAGTGATAATTTTTCCTGACATAGGATGCATTGATTCATAAGTTTTCCTCATTCATTTTCTAATTAGCAAAAAGTTTCATCTCTAATATGGGCAATAATCTCCGATAAGAATAAAAATATGGCAAGCAAAATAACTGTTCCTTGTGTTTTCTCCTGCAAAAATGCATAAACAAAAGAAGTGTACTATCATATAAGCAGATAATGATTATATGAATCAATGCAAAAAAACTTGTAATAGGGAAGATATAATATGGAATTTACAGGTACATACCGCCATACCTATATGCGTGATATGCAGACAGGGTATACTAAATTCAGCTTTCTTCCATTGGAGGAAGTTGATGGAATTGATCAATATGGGAACATCTTATGTATGGGAAAGATACCTCTGTATTCAAAGGGAATGCCATTAAAAATTCGGTGCAATAGGAGACAGACATCTTCAGGACATACTTATTTCATACTGGAACATATAGAGGAATATGTGGCACATGATGCATTGCTGAAACAGTTTTTGATCACTTCTTTTGATGGACTGAATGAAAAGAAGACAGATGCGATACTTGCTTATACCGGGTCGGATATTTTTTCTTTTGCAGCCAGAGAAGATGCTGCCATCCATCTTAAGGAACATGTGAAAGGGGTAGCAAAAATAGCAGATACTCTCATAGAAAAGCTGCGTGCTACAGTAGTGATCCGGGATATCATGCAGCTTATCGAACCCTATGGTGGAACGTATGAGCATGCCTTACGATTGTTCGAGAGACACGGTAACAATGCATTTCATGCACTTTGTTCTTCTGTCTATACGGAAGGTGCTTACGCTGGCATGGATATCTTTCTTTGCGACCGTATCAGCAACGACGCATATTATGACAAAACTCGCGTGTCTGCCTTCTTGTTTGACGCCATGGAACGTGCATTGTCAATGGGTCACTCCTGTCTGCCTTATGAGAAGATGATACAGATGGCACAAACAGCTTCCTCGAACAGTTGTTACGAAGAAAAGGTGCCGTATAGCTGTTTCCTCTCAGCACTTATCACCCATATTAATGAGAAAAAATTTCTTGTATATAGAGGAAAAGATACACTGTATGTCTACCAGCCCAAACTTGCAAAAGCTGAAGACACGGTTGTAGAGCAGGTAAAACGGCTGCAGTTATCGTCTTACAATACCAAATGGGACAGTAGAAACTTGCCTGCCATTGAAGAATACTTATCTGTAACATATAACGATGGACAAAAACAAGCATTTTCATTATTAGAAAAGACCGGCATCAAAATACTGACTGGACCGCCAGGATCCGGAAAGACCATGACGATTCGAGGACTGATCCATGCATATGAATGCATGTATCCGGATAAAAAGATCGCATTATGTGCGTCCACTGGTCGTGCTGCACAGGTCATGAGTCGTGCGTCTGGGAAAAAAAGCCAGACTATGTACAAATTACTGGATATACGCCCTTATGGTGACTGGGAGATCCAGTCTAAGAATGAAAATGATCCAATAGATGCTGATTTTATCATATGTGATGAGGTGTCAATGAGTGGATTAATGATCATGTCACTTCTTTTTCGTGCTGTTAAAAGTGGTGCGCTATTGTTACTTGTTGGAGATGAGGATCAGCTGCAGTCCGTAGACCCTGGAAATGTCCTCTATGATTTGATTCATAGTGGGCAGATAGATGTATATCGGCTGCAGGAAGTCATGCGACAACAAAATGGGCAAATTTTTTCTAATGCAATAAAAGCAAAGGTAGGTCGTATTGATTTTGTCGAAGACCATACATTTCGCATCTATGATTTTGCATCCGAGGTCCAGATAATGGATTACCTGAAACAAAATTACAAAAAAGCTGGTATACATGACTATTTAAGAAAACAGATCATTATGCTGACCAGAGTAGGTGTATGCGGGACAGAAGCCATCAACAAAATATTTGAACAACCGCAAAAAAATGCCATTTTATATGGCGGTTATGCTTATCATTTACATGACAAGATTATCATGAACCGTATAAATTACCGGAAGGGTTATTTTAATGGAGACATTGGCTATATATGCCATCTGAATACAGACTCTATCACAGTTAAGATCAATGAGTGGGAAATACCATTAAGTCATGATGACTTATCTGATATAGAACCTGCAGAAGCAGTTACTGCTCATAAAGCCCAGGGTTCGGAATTTGATTATGTATATTTTATCGTATCCCCACAATACCGCAACATGCTGACAAAACGTATCCTTTATACCACCATGACCAGGGCAAAGAAAAAACTTCTGGTGCTGACGTGTGGACATGCGTTAACAGATTCCCGACTGGTAGGAAATGAGGATATCCGTTATTCAAATCTGGCCCAGAAGCTGCAAAAGAGTTGTTCATCATCTTGCAAAAATGCATGCAAAGAATAAATGATTTATAATAAGAAAAAAGGAGGAAACCCATGTGTATTGTATTATCAAACATTAATATAAAAGGCGGTATCGGAAAGACTATCGGAAATGCAACAATGGCAGAGATTCTGGCAAAATGCAATAAGAAAGTTCTCATTATCGATAACGACCCACAATGTAATATGACCGGTCTATTCGGGATGATGATGGACCAAGAACACTATACGGTCAAAGACCTGTATATGTGCCCTCAGGAAGAACTATCAGAGTATGCCAAAGAAATGGTCTATCCGACAAACTATGAAAATATCCATATGATCGTATCAGAACCAGGACACAGGGACACCATCTCATACGTTGAACAGCTGAGAGATTGTGATACAAGGAGTATTTTGGCAAATGCGATCAATTACCTGAAAGAAGATTATGATTATATCATCATTGACAAAAATCCCAGTGCAGATATTCTTGCCACGAATGTATTAGTAGCATGTGATGAAGTAATTGCCCCGGTTGAGATGGATGGATTTTCCTATCAGGGTCTGACAAACCTGTTCCTCGAAGTACAGAATATCACTGCGAATGGAGACTTGAATCCGTTCTTAAATTTTCGTGGAATTTATATGGTCAAGGTTGAACGGTATACGAACCTGTTCCGGCAGTTATATAAGGCATATAAAGACCAGCTTGGGGAATTCTTTTTACAGACAACGATCCGAAAAAGTATCCGTGTAGCGGAATGTTCCGCAAATTCCAAACCTCTGCTTCATTATCGGAAACGTTCCAATGCACTGGAGGATTACATATTGTTACTGAGTGAATTGGGATACATAACAGAAGAACAGACACAGCATTTACTTTCTGACCATGCAACATCAAAAGAATTCAGATGTAACCAGAATTTAGAATAGATGCTGAGATAATCAAAAGAACAGATATTAGGAAAGGGTTAAAATATGGGAAAAAAAGATTTTACATTAGGCAAAGGACTTGGCAATATGAATCCGGCTAATTTTGCAGCCGGTATGAATACGCAGCGTTGGGGACAGGTGATCTATATCTCACCAGAATCGATTGTCCCTAATCCCAAAAATAAATATGAGATCGAGAATATTGATGAACTTGCAGACAATATCGCTGTGTATGGGGTTTTACAGCCGCTTCTGGTCAAAGGCCCTCTGCCTGATAAGACATACATGTTATTAGGTGGTGAACGACGCTGGACTGCAGTAAAAAAGGTGATCGAAACGAATCCTGCTGCGGCTTCAAAACTGGAGAAAATCCCTGTGGAAGTATATGGTCCCGCTGATATGGATGAAATCGATGAAGACATCATCATACGTGAAACAAACAGCCAAGCACGTAATATGGACAAATACCGTAAACAGGATATTTGGGAATTATTTGATCTTTATAAGAAGAAGCAGGAACGTGGTGATGAAATGCCAGATAACATCATCAGACGGATTTCTGAGAAAATGGGGATAGGAGAAAGACAGGTGCAAAAAATTGTATCCATTGACGAATATATGATCCCTGAAATGAAAGAAATGGTCGCAGATGGCGGTATGTCAATTAATAAAGCTTCTAAAATCGCACATCTTCCAAAAGAGAAACAGGAAGAAGTCTATAAAATCATGGAAGAAGAAGGCGATATTGATATGGAAACGATCCGTGAAATCGAAAAAGGGTCCGTATGTAACGAAAATAAGATCACGGAATCAGAAATAAGCGAGGAGGATCCCGATGATACAGTTTACATGCCGTTTCCTGAAATTCCTGCTTCCTATGCAGATGATATGATGGAAGAAGAAAAAGATTATCATGGAGCTATTGAGATGGTAGAGGATCGCTCCGAACAATTTTATCAGGAAGTTGAAAAAATAGAGAAAGAAAAAAGGGAACGTGAGTTTATCGACCGGATTCTTGGATGGATGAAGGAAGTTGATCAGCTTGAGTGTCTGGAAGACTACCAAAAGGATGCAATGGAACGTATACAGGAGTTGGTGAATTCTATTTTGGCTTAATATGATGCTAACCGGGTCCTTAGTCCCGGTTTTAAAAAACGAACTCGGTTCACAAAAGTAGATTATTTATTCAAATTTTGCCCATATTGTCTTCTAAAGGATAGAATTGCCTAAGATAATAATGACATTATATGATACTTTACTTCTACAAAGGAGGTGTAGAGAGATGGATGAAAAATTAACAGATTCTCTAAAATTGGAAAAAAATGAAATTAAAAGAAATACCAGTAAAGAGGAAACAACAGATTCTAGCAATAAGACCAATCCATGCGAAGGTTGTTACGGGGCAACCAATTATGAATGCAGTTTTTGTGCTCACTTTTAGTTTTATCATATAAGAACTTTATTATTTCAGTCCTTTCATTATGTAAAAAGAATTTCTATTCAACAAGTATTATAATGTAAGCATGGTAAGGAGTAATTCATCGAAAATACTTTGTTTACATATAGTGTTTGCTCAGTGTGAAAAAAATGGGAGAATCGAACATGACATTAGAAGAAAAACTAAGATTATGGGTCAAGATAACAGGTGTTGATCCATCTGAAAATCAAACATCTTATACGATCCATTTTGATGGTCGTTTATCGTCCTGGGATATTGAGAGAATGAACAATCATATCAAAGAAGCACTGGACTATGATGAATCAGGACTTTTTGCGGAAGCCTACCTTACTGTATATTTTGAAGAATATATCAAAAAAAGACAAATGACACTGTGTGAGATTCTGACAAATGAGCAGGTAAAGGAATTCATGACAGATGCGGGAGAATTGTACCGGGAACTTAAGAGAAGCGATTGCAGTAACCGTATCATGAAAGAAGCCTGTCAAGTAATGGACTTTTATGGACTAAATCATGACCAGTTGGGAATTTTTGACGTGGCAGAACTAAGAACTTCCGCTACAAGATGTATGGCAGGAAAGCTACGAAGGCTGCAGTTTAGTTCAGGGAAGCCTTCATCTGAAGGATTCAAAATGACGCAATCAATCTATATGTACAAAAACTTGGATGCTCTGCTTCTGTGTGCAGCTAATAATACGATTGACGGTGTATCACTGGGGTACATACGGGATGAAGAACAGATCACGGACAGCTATTTTGCATTTATCATCAAAAATGGTCAAAACCTGTATCTGCTTACAGATATGCCGCATTACAAAAATCCATTACAGAACCGGATGACCAGATGCCCAGGCCGGAACATGCACGACCGTATCAACTCGAATTTTTTTCCTTATCAGACTGTTGCTAATATTGACACCTCAGATTTGTGGGGTAGTGGAAGATATGGTACATCTGAAACTTCTACAGAATTATCAGAGCAGACAGATTACGTCAGGATCAAGATTGGAACTTTCGAATCTATGGATGAACAGGAAGCATTCTGGACTGTCATGATGCTGTCCATGATACAGGATGAGTTTTACAAAAAAGTACCACAGTACGAAATATCTTATACCGGATCCATGATACAGAGTGCACAGATTCCGTCCAGTACTACAGCACTGACGATCCGTTCTGTCCTCCCGGTTATGGAACTTTCTGATATTTCTATCAAAGATACCATGGATCTGGAATATGAACAGCGGAAAGAAGTAAATGGGATTAATGACTATCTTCTGGAACGGTACAGGAATCAGCTGGACAATTCTGCGTTCAATCTGATCCGTGGGACAGAGAAATTTGAGATTGCAGATAACAAATATTCAAAAGAAACAGGATTTTTTCACGATAAAAGACATCTGATGGTGCCGTTTGACCTTAACATGTGCGGCACTCAAAAGGAGATTCTTGACAATCAGAAATTCATAGAACGCTACAATTATTCTGCTCAGATACAGGTGCTGGCAGATAAAGATTTTGAGGAAAATAAACAAGAAATCTATCGGACTGTGCAGAACTATATTGATCCACGCATCAGAGAATTGTGCAAGATGCATCTTTTGGGACAGTTGAAGGGCATCCACCATGTATTCGATTCCAGTAAAGAATTTGGGTGTTTTACAGATAAGGAAATATCTATTAGCAAAATGGATACGTTTGATCGGTGGTATGATGGTACTATCTCTTCAAGATATAGATATGGGTATACGGTAAGGTCTACAAAGGCTGATATGAGATGTGCATTTACAGGGAAAGCACCTGGAGTAGTCATCAAGATCATGCCTGCCAACATTCAGGAAGTTGCAATGGTCTGCGGCTGCACAGTACAGGAACTGCCAGAACAGATACAGCATTGGAAAGAAAGTGACAGATATGTGGGAAATCCGATACTGCAAAATATAGACCCTTTGCTTTGGAATATTATAGATCCATTTGAAAAAATGGATTTCGGTATTACAATCCTCTTATCAAAAAAAGAGTATCTGGCAATTTGTTCAGAAGCAGGAGTGAAACAAGACAAGTTCTGGGAAGCTACAAAACCCGTATGCTTTAATTGTGGCAGAGATAATGATAAGTATTGTCGTGGTAAATATCGATATAACTGGACTGGTTCAAAGGTAGAGCATGATC
This sequence comes from Eubacterium sp., assembly GCA_022764165.1. Classification (GTDB taxonomy): domain Bacteria; phylum Bacillota; class Clostridia; order Lachnospirales; family Lachnospiraceae; genus Oliverpabstia. The sequence continues at coordinate 16,100 of JALERM010000037.1, forward strand.
TGATAAAAAAATGTAAAAAATGCAAATGGTATAAGAAACTCAATCACTCCTCCCCATAAAGGGGCGAGGCTTGCAACTCACCTATAAAAAACATACGTAAAAAAGGTGCAGACATAAACCTTCCGCCTGAAAAGTAAGTATCCAGATATTGAAATTCTATAGACGGTAGATTTTGAAAGACCTGGCTATATCTCTCCTATAAGACTGTAGTGATGCCAGGGGAATCTAAAGAATCCCACGGTTTTAACCGTGGGAGTATGTCAAAAAACTGCAGTCAGCGAAAAGTTAAGAGACAGAGACTTGGAACTAGCGGAAGCAATCAAAATTACGAGAGAAACAAAAGAAGTGCTTTGTCAGGTAGTTGGTGACTTATGTTAGTGGCTTTTGTCAAACAACCAACAAGTTACCAAAATATTACTCAGCAAACAGAAAATAATATATTTATACGAAATTACAGCCTTTTTCGACAATGAGAATGTGTTATCATATCAACAATAAAAGTTGCAAATAATCATTACATCAAATGAGGTATATCATATGTACATAGGAGATATTAAAATCAAGCCGGCAGAGATCGCCAATATCTGGCTGGGTGAAAACGAGAGTATTCCAGAAAAATGGGAAGAACAGGTCGATTCCTGGTTAAGAGAATGGATAGAAACTCATCACGTGGAATATGAATATTATGGAAATCGTTATCTTCCGGAAGATATGCGTCGAAATCTGCTTACATGTTTAAGGAATCAATGTAAACAGAAGATTGAAAAAGAATATGACAGAGAAAACAAAATAAAAACCAAAGGTTGGCTGAAAAATTACCGCAAAACTTCAGCTTATCATACGAAACTGAAAATCTGTCTTTCTGATTGTCAGGAATATCAACAGTTAAGTCAGGAAGGATATGAAAAAAGCCAGTATTTCCAGCAGGCAAAAAAGAAACACGAAGAGTCGGAATATATGAGAACCTTGGAGGGAGTCTGTGAAAGTATCCGAAATAAAGAAAAACAGATCGCTCTTGAAGAGGGAGTGAAATATCTGGAAACCATTGATCTTAGAAAAAGGACCAATACATTAAAACTGTATGAGATGATCTTTCACAGGATAGAACGACATCTTGCTTCACAAACGATCAAATGGAAAAATCCGGATCAATTCTCTCCGGTTCATACAAATCGTATCACAAAAAATACGCTGCCTATTTTTCTGGATACTTATGTTGATTATCTGCTTGATGGAAAAATCACTACTTTTATGGACAATTATTCTAATATTTTGCATTTTGCTGCTATGAAAATCGGGAAAAGATATCCAAAACTGACAGAATACATGAAGCTTAATCCAAAGTTACTCAAGATTATGGCAAAAAAACTTGATGCTGAAACAGATATTGCTGTTTTGTTCCCATATAAATTAAAAGAATATTTCAGCGAGGAGAAGATCATGGAATGCCTGGTGCAAAATCCCAGATATCGTGAACTTGTCATGGATATGCTTGAAAAGAGAAAGATGGAGGAACGTATTCGCAAGGGTATCCTTGACAGGATCCCAGAGCGATACATTGACCTGTATCCTGCTGCCAGATGCATTTCCAGACATTTTATCCTGCATCTTGGTCCAACAAACTCTGGAAAAACCTATGAGTCAATGCAGGCATTCCGTAAGGCAAAAAGTGGTATATATCTTGCACCTTTGCGGCTGCTGGCATATGAAGTGTACGAGGATAGTAATCGTCTTGGCTGTCCATGTAACATGGTCACAGGAGAAGAGGAGCAGATCATCGAAGGAGCTTCCCATACAGCCTGCACGATCGAAATGGCGGATTTCTATAAATATTATGATGTCTGTGTGATAGATGAAGCACAGATGATCGCAGACCGTGACCGTGGGGGAGCATGGACATCAGCCATTCTTGGCATTCAGGCAGATGAAATCCATATCTGTGGCGCTGAAAGCTGCAAAGATTTATTGCTCAGACTGATTGAATTGTGTGGTGATACTTATGAGATTCAAAACCATGAACGATCCGTCCCACTAATCCTGGAACCACAGCAGTTTACTTTTCCTGAATCTGTACGGAAAGACGATGCCCTGATTGTTTTTTCAAAAAGGCATGTCCTGCAGGTGGCTGCGGAACTACAAAAGAAAAAGTGGAAGGTAAGTGTTGTTTACGGTTCGCTTCCATATGAAGCAAGACGCAGAGAAATCGAACGCTACATCAATGGTCAGACGGATGTAATCGTGGCCACTGATGCGATCGGAATGGGAATGAACCTGCCGATCGCACGAGTGGTGTTTCTGGAAACGGAAAAATACGACGGGGTTATTCGCAGGCCTTTACTGGAGCAGGAAGTGAAACAGATCGCAGGAAGGGCCGGACGTCGTGGCATTTACGAAATAGGGTTTTATAATGCAGAGTATGGAAAGAAACATATAGAATATATGATGAAAGAGCCTTCCTATATTCCTCAGAAAGCCTATCTGGATTTTCCGGAAACCCTTCTTTCTGTCGAAGGTAAATTGTCAGATCTTCTCAATAAATGGAATGATTTACCAAACGAAAATATTTTCCTCAAACAGAACCTGGAAGAGGAGATCAAACTGGCAAAGGAACTGGAAGAGATGACCGATGATAAAGATATGATCTACAAGTTTGTTACGATTCCTTTCCAGACGGAATCTCTGGCAATAAAGGACTTATGGAAACAATTATTCCAGGTAGAACTGTCAAAAGAATATCCAGATTCCTTTTTAATGGAATTTCTTGACCATGATGAATTATCCTCATATAGTCTGGAACAATTAGAGGAAGAGTATAAGAAATGTGACCTGTTATACAATTATTTCAGAAAATTCAAGATAGAGGATGAAAAAGAATTCCTCATCCATTACAAACGTGCGCTGGCTGACCAGATATCAGACTACCTCGCGAAACAGCAATTGCCAGTAAAAAAATGCAGGGAATGTGGAAGAGCACTGCCGTGGAATTACCCTTACAGGATCTGTAACAAGTGTTATATGGCATCATCCTATGGCTTTGGTTTATTACGGATGGCAAATGGAATTTACTAAAAAATAGAGTTGGCTTACTATCATAGGATATAAGTCCAACTCTATTTTCGTGCATTATTTAACTGTTTTATTACGGTTATTATTGTCACATTGTACAGCCAGTTTGTACATGGATGGGTATACCATATTGCCAAATCGGTACTTTGCCTGTCGCATCGTATCTATGATGTCGATCCACTCTTCAAAAGTAAAGAAATGTTTATTCGATACGTGACTTCCATCTAGTGCCTGGGATACAAGAATATTCTGACGTCCATCCTCCATTTTTTTTACTGGAGCAAAACAATTTTCTACGATCACTGTGATGGGATAGGTATCCATGAGCGGACTATACTTGATATTGAGTCTATAGCACCTGAAGTACTCTATGCCGTCATTGGTTACCTTCTTATTTGTTTTGCCAGATTTATTCTTCCATGTACCTTCGTAAAGAAAAACCTCATCGTTAGTTGATACAGCAGAATCAGATCCGTCAGAACCTTCTTCAATATCAGTATCTTTCACCAATGTTCCCTGATTCAAAGCAGTGATAGCTGTATCAAAAGCTTTGATCACATCTTTATTCTTTGGATAACGTTCCGCATTCTGTTCCAGCAATTCTTTGTTCCTTAATAATTCTGACTTATGATTGGCGTTATCCAGCAAAACATCACCCGGGGTTTTCCCTTTAAATTTTCCCCATGGCAATTTGCAGGAAAAAGCTGCTTTCGTATCTGCTTTCGCAGGTTCCTGGGATTTTCCTGAGAACCTGTTTTTGATCCAGACGATAGCTTTATAAATAAGATCAAAATTGTGAAAACTCCTGAAATACTTATTCTGAAAGGCCATGTCGAATACCAATTCCGATTTTCTTGCCAGGGCAGTAAATTCATCTGGTCGTAAATTAACTGTAATGGCTGATTTATTCTGTATGACGGTAATATTATAGACCGCAAATACATTCATCAGATTGAGCGGGTTTTCCGGCAATGGATTCTGATAACCGAATAAAGCATCCACCGCAAACGTTGATATCCCATTTTTTGACTGTTTGATATTATTGAGAATCTGCCTTGGATATTCCGGGCAGTAATCCTTAATTCCATCATTCATAGTTTCTTTCCTCCTTATTTACACTGTTCTCCATATTTGAACGAATTACATAGATAATATGGAAGATAGAAGAATTAGAAAATATTAAATTAATCAGTAAGCAAAGCCAAATCGCCCATATTCTTGCTATATAACAAAAGGCAGGTGAAAAAATTGGCCAAAGATAACGTCAAGTTACTAACACAGAAAAAAGGGACACCGCAAAACATGAATCAAAATGTTATTGATGATGAATTGAATTTTCATGCTGGCCGAAATAAGAGAAAAGGGAAGAAAAGAAGTAGCATGGCGAATGGGCAAGGGCATTATACAAATAGTCAGATAACCAATGTCTATCATAATATCCAACCAAAGATACAAGAGAATACTACAGAGAACAGGCAGCCAAGGCAGAATCGTCTGTTGGATGAGAATGGATCCATAATAAAAGCTACTACTATTTCTAATGAAGGGAATAAAAAAAATACCGGAGAACAATATAGACCTGAATTAAAAGAATCGAGAAGGGAACCTCTTTTAAGTCATCAGCGGTCACCAGAGGAGCAGAAAAGAGAAATCACCGATAAGTCAGCAGAAACGAACCCGGTTCGTCCCAGTTATTCGGTTAACAGCAATGTGAAAGATGCTCAAAGGGCTTATGAAGAGAGAATTCTTCATAAATCCGAGCCTTCCATTTCTGTTTCTGTGCCTGATAGTAAAGTATCTAATGCTGACAAGGCGCTAATGCTCAGCAGAGAAAAAAATGAAACCGCTCATCATGAACAGTGGAACAATACAAGCAGTATCTTAGATAGCGGAAACAATAATATCGGGCGTAGTAGTGATGATTCTGGTTCTTTAAAAAAGGCGGAAAAATATCTAAGGGAAACATTTGCAAATTCAGAATTGTTCCATCAGCCTTCAGAAACTATTACCAGAGAGACTGATTTGTCTGTCATAGGAAAAAGCAATGTGGCGGAAGCACAAAGAGCCTATGAAGAATCTATCAATCAACAAAAAAGGGCCTCGGCAGAATCTGATTTAAAAATTAGCAAATCTCCAGAACCGATTCGTATCAATACGGGCTATGGGGCAAATGAGTCTTATCATGCAGAATCCTATGAATCAGAGCGAAGTTCTGATGTAAATAGTACAGTTTCTAAAGAGAGGCATCATCATTCTTCTGGTTCTGTAGATGGGTCTAAAAAACGTTCGGAACATGAACAGGATTTAAAAATCCGGTTTGAAAAACCATCTTCTTATAAAGAACAAACAGAAGACAGACAAGTAACGGTTGACGACGGCAGCAGAAGAATGCAGGAAATCAATCCTGCAGATAGCAAACCATCCCCTGCTGAGTATCGTCATTTGGAACCGGAACATACAGGAAAAGCGGTGGAATATACTAAAAGTATGGATGCACCAGTTCGTTCATCTGCACATAATCAATCTCGAATGCAAAGACCGAGCCAGGTAAAACAACCGTATACGCAGGACAGCTACCATACTTTAGAGAAGGATGAACATAAGGAGCAACGGCAGTCATTTTCTTTTTGCAGCAACGTCAAAGATGCCCAGAGAGCCTTTGAAGAGCGTCAGTTTCGGAAACCAAGTGCAGACACACCCGTAAGGTCACATGATCAAATTGTGGAATATACCGACAGACAAGCAACGTTTGACGACGGCAGCAGAAGAATACAGGAAACCGGTTCTGCAGATAGCAAACTGTCCCCTGCTGAATATCGTCATTTGGAACCGGAACATACAGGAAAAGCGGCGGAATATACCAGACATATGGATTCCCCTGTTCGTACTTCCGACATAAATCAAACCCGGATGGATAGAACCCACCAAATGTTGCCACCGTTTGCACAAGACAGCTACCGTACTCTGGAGAAGGATGAACATAATGAGCAACGGCAGTCATTCTCTTTTGGTAGCAATATCAAAGATGCTCAGAGAGCCTTTGAAGAGAGTCAGTTTCAGAAACCAAGTGCAGTCATACCCGTAAGGTCACATGACCGTATTGTGGAATATACCGACAGACAAGTAGTGGTTGACGGAAGCAGTAACAGCAGGATACAGGAAACAGGTTCAATAGACATCAAGCCATCCCCTGTTGAGCATCATCTTTTGAAACCAGAGTATACAGCAAAAACGGTGGAGTATACTGAAAGTATGGATACACCTGTTCGTCCTTCTGCACAGAACCATTCTCGGACAGAAAGCCCCAGCCAGGTGAAACAATCGAATACACAAGGCACCTACCATACTTTGGAGAAAGATGATCATAAGAAACCACGGCAGTCATTTTCTTTTGGCAGCAACATCAAAGATGCCCAAAGAATCTTTGAAGAGAGTATTCTCCAGAAACCGAGTGAAGATTCGCCCGTAAGTTCACATGACCATATTGTGGAACGCACCGATGCTCAAGTGGCATTTGAAGGGAGCCGCAGCAAAATACAGGAATCTGGTGCTTTTGATAGCAGGAAGCAATCGCCCGATTATCAACGTGTGAATCTGTTACAGCCATGTAATCCTATAAGAAGTACAGAAATATCTCCAACTGTGACACAAGAATCACAGACGGATTTTCTGGAACTGAAAGAAGGAAGCTATAGAGTAAAGCTGACCCGAAATTCTGAGAATCTCGATCAGAAAGGGATCCAACCATCCAATTTGTTCGGTAATAATAGCAAACATGCTTTTGATGAAAACTTATTTATAAAAACAAGGGATACCAAACAGAAAGAAATCTCTGTCAGTATAGGTTCTCAAACCGGAGAAAATACTAGTTTAGATGGGAAAAATACAAGACTACAGGAACCTGGTTATGCTGAAAGGGCAGATCACATTAGTGCTAATTCCCATATGACATTGGAAAAAACATCATCTGCAATTGAGCGGACGAAGGAACAGCTATTAGGTCATCCAGAAGGGAGTAATCAACAATCTATAAGGAAACAATCGCACTTATTGGAGTCAGATAAAACCACAAAAGCAATACCAGCAGACATGCAAAGGAAGCAGGTCATGTATTCCCAAAGATTATTTGAGGATGACATGATCCAACCGCCCAAAGGATTGTCTCTTGAGAATTCAATTCTGCATCAGGAAAATAAACATTCCTTGGATGGAAGAGAATCTAAATTGAAAGAATCAGGTATTATAGAAAGGATGGCTCAGTCTGATGTAAATAGCATCGTTGATCTTAAAATGCCTTCAAAAGGTACTGATAATCAGGGAAATATGAACCAGGCATTTGATGAGAATAAAAGTGGACTTTCTGAAAATCATCCTATATTTTTAAAAGATGTACTAAACCAGAAGCTGCAAGATGGCACAATACCATCTGCAAAGCCTGTAATTACGATTAACAGAAATGTAAAAGATGCTCAGAGGGATTTTCAGGAAAACACATTAAGGAGGCCAAAATTTCAGGAGCAATTTATATTTCCGGTTTATGACAATGAAAATCAGGAAAAATTATCTGAAGAGCAAAATCATAAATTATCTGATACAGAACAAAATGAGTTATTTCATAAGTCAGGAGAAACGATACCCATTTCTGCAAAAAAACAGGGTGTGCCAAAAACTCTAATGGGACATGTTCTTCTCAAAGGTGGAGCCGTTGATGAGTCTTTACCGGGAGAACGACAGAGGTTATTAAATGATCAGAACCGTCATCTACAAAAAGATGTATCTGAACCGAGACTTCATGGAAATATCCATCCTATATCAGAAAAGTTTGAGGAACCTGATTTACAAGAATTATCATATACGGAGCAACCTGGCATTGTTCAGGGACATCTTTCACACGATGTTCCACCATTGATAAATGGGATGGATGAAGAAGATAAGCTATCTTGTGGAATATCAAAAAGAGAAGAAAGAGGGTTGATAAAAAATACAGGAAAGATTTCGGATCATGCTGATGTTCTGAATCATAGTCTTCACAAAGATACCAGTATTTTAGAGAAGAACTTATTTGTAGGTAATGTACAAGATGCCCAGCAGGCATACAAAGATTCATTGATCAAAAAAGGTATCCGTCCATCATTACTATCAGATGCATATGCTCCAGGAGTAATACCGGGCTTTACAGATCCTTTATCAGATGATAAAACTTCTGTTTTGCCAGATTCTGATGCCACAGCTATTCTTTCATCAGCATCACCGGGATTGGATATGGGAGTATTTGGGAAAAAGGATGCTTCAGTGGATGGTACAAAGCTTTCAAATCCAGTCATGGAAAGATTAAATAATTCATTACATGATACCGTATCCGGACAGCTGGATGAACCTATCGATGCATCATCTTTTATTGGTGTTTCAAAAAAACAGGGACTTATAAATGCTGATAAGACCAGGGGGATTGGTTTGGCGGATAATCGGAATCCCACTGCAGCGGCCAGAATATCACCAAACACGTATCATTTACTGACAAGTGAGAAGAGAATGTTCCTTGCAGAGAGACGAAAAAAACTGATAGAAATGTTTTCGAACAGGGCTATCCGTATGGAAGAACTGAATGCAAATCTGATGGAAAGTGGTGATCTTTCATATGAGGGTATAGAACCTCTTCTGTCAGATGATGATGACCCCAATACCATTGCCGCTACCAGAGACAAACCATCCAGGCTTCATGTAGATGATATTATCACGATTCCAACAAAATTGACAATCTATATGGCGTATCAGATAACAACCAATGGCACTTATGAAAATACAGGTATACATACAACAGCATCTGTTTACGTTCCCACAGCTATCTTTGCAGCAAATACAGCCCTTAAATGGTTATCCAATGGGGCAGTAAAGAATTATCTCCAATCGAATGCATTTCGAGAAATAAAACAGGTATTGGTATTTGATTCACAGTCTGCAGCCGGTGATATACGGAACCTTTTGCTACGATACGGGATAAATAACGAAGACAAGATTCAAAAAGCATTGGACGTAATATCTGGAGATAACTTTATACCCGGCAGGGATATAAGTCTATTATATAACAGTATGGACCTGTCCAATGTGGTGAATCCTCAAACAGGTAATCTGTTTACCCCAGCAGAGATTTCTGATTTCAGGCATGAACTGCTTACCATCATAAACAGCAACACCCCTGATGTAGAAGGGATTAATCCGGAAACATTGATGAACCTTAAAGACAGGAAAGGATTACTTGAACAGCAGAAGATGATCAACCAATATCTTCGGAAACATCTGTTGACGGGGACAAGAAACAGAGGTCTTGGTAACCTAGCCGGTACGGTATCAGTCAGACAGTTGCGTAATTTATTGAAACGTACTGATCTGACTGCCGAGGAGATCGCAGTTATTAAACATGCACTGAAACTTCATGCTGCTATCAAAACCAGTGAGATGTCTCACAAGAAATTGGGTATCACAAGAAATATCAGAAGACATGCCAGAAAACTGCTCATTAATACACATGTAGGATCGGGTGCTTTCCTGTTGCTGGATCTGGTAAGAATGACCACCCGCACATTGAAATATACCATGCGTAGTGCTGCACAGATGGGAAAAGGGATCAAATATGGATTGGCATTAGCGTCAAGGCCGATCCGTTCTGCTGTCCTCATGGTCAATCGTGCGATAAGGATCAACCCAGTGATCGATCATGCCATGACAGGATATGTGGATCCAGTAGTAAACCGTGTCCGAAATGTTGTTGATCATGCCAGTGATACAGTGAGAAATGTCCATACCAGAAGATCTCATATACGGCAAAGAGCAAGGAATTTTAGCAGGGAAACCAGAAAGTTCTTCAGGGATCCATTCAGGATCCGTGAGCGTACAATGTCGCGGCTAGCAAAGACTAAGGCAGGCAAGGCCGTAAAAAAGGCAACTGCCCCTGTAAAAAACATTGTTAATATGGTGAGGGCGGCAATAGCAAAGGTAGTAGCAACCATAGCGGCTGTGGTGAGTACGATTCTTTCGTTATTATCCGGTATTCTGATCGTGCTGCTTCTCATACTTCTGCTTTTTGTCATCATTTATTTCCTGATTGCTACATTCATGAACATGTTCACTTTGAATGCAGATGCAAGTGACTCTGATACTGCGATACTGAATCAATGCATAGAAACGATCAATTCTATGTATGAAAACCAGATGAGTTCTATCAACAGTATTACAAATGGAGGTAGGTATCGTAACGTCACTGTCAATGTCCGGCAGGTGAAGGATGAAGAAGAGTATTCAAACAATGACAGTGACTCTGAAGGCAGCAATATCTATGCATACACGAACAGTCGTGAAATACTCTCCATGGCAAAAGTATATTTTGATTTTGACCTTGATGGAGCAAGTGAAACGGAGGTACTTAATTATGTGAAACAGCTGTATAACGGAAGCCACACCTATTATGTAACAGAAACTCCGGTATATGCAGAAGATGACGAAGGGAACAGCTATATTGCAGCATATGATGCAACAATTGATTATACCACATATTATTTCAATGCTATCTTTAACTGTCAGCTTCTGAATGATTCCTATGGTGGATCTGCAATTCTAGGTTCTGATATTTCAGGAGGTGTCGTAGCTGAACAGATGTGGAATTACTTTAAGAGTGCAGGTTGGTCAGATGCCGCCTGTGCAGCAGCACTGGGGAATGCTGCACAGGAAAGTGGAGGTACACTGATATCCGGTATCAATCCGGCCGCACATGGAAGTGGAGGCCGCGGTGTGTTTGGCTTCACTTACTCTCCGGATTCCAAGAAATCAGACGATGGGATGGGACTGGTACGTTACGCAGAAAGCCAAGGTACAGACTGGACAGACCTGAAAACACAGTTGGACTACTTTGTTCTATGTCAGCAGGGAGTATGGGGAAGTATGTGGAATTCCAATTCGCAAACTGCAAAGGAATTCCGAAATGCAGGATATACAGTACCTGCCTGTTCGTTTGAACAGTTCACCCAACTACAGGATGTCAATCAGGCAACTATGGTATTCCTATGTGCTTACGAAAATTGTGGTATCAGAAATGCCAGATGGGAAACAAGAAGCAGGGAAGCAAATAAAGCATATTCTTTATATGCAGGGACAACTGCTGAAAGTTCTCCGGAAGAAGAATCCTAAAAGGAGGTAAAGATATATGAAAAAGCATAGCCAGATGATTGCATCCCTACTTGCATTTGTAATGATCTTTCCAACAGCTGCTTTTGCAGGCACAGATTGGGAGGGATGGGATGCAGAAAAACGTGATGATGCATGGACGGTATTTGACATGACGGAATGGACTGAATTTGAGTCATTAGGTTATGTTCCATCCATACTTACTACTTATGAAGCAACTGCATCAGTCAGTGATACTGTCCGAGGTTATGAAGAGCAGATAAAAGCAAAACTGCAGAGTTACACACAGGACTATTCTGGTTATACAGAATTGATGCTTGCTATCGTTTCATTGAGAACTAATGGAGCAGGTTCGGATATCTTTGATATTGCTGGACTTCCCAACTATAGCCCTGAAGCAGAAATATCGACGGAAACATCGATTGAAACTGCATGCCATTTATTAGTGGAATGTGTACGGAAGTCAGAAGACGCAAATCCGTATAAAATGGATGCCCTGTTGCAGGCAATTGTCATCGCATGGTACTGTAATGATCCTACATTGATCGATTATTATACAGAGAAGAAATATTCACAGTTCGAAACCGACACATATATGGAAGAAAAAGGACTTACCATCGACCATAAAGCAGTCCTGCGTTCGTTAAATGCAATCTACACATGCAAAGAAGTTAAAATGGTTGGGGCAGCAGCGGGGTCTGGGACGGTTGCTGCAGGCATTGCAGGCACTGTCGATTCCAATGAACGACTTAACTGGCTGTTCCCATCCGGGGTACCTACAACGCCGACTGAAGTACAGCCCTACCTGACGACGATCACAGTACCTATCAATACTACCAGTGGACAGACAACAATGAATCTCCGCGTCCATAATAAACTGGCCAATGAGCTCATAGCAACATTTGAAGACTTACTGACTGTCAAAGGGTTCTATGTTGATCCAGGGGATACTTTTGGTTATAACTGGCGTACGATGGCCTCAGGAACGGGGAAAATATCACATCATTCATACGGTTGTGTGATCGATCTGAATGCTAACGCAAACCCACCCTCTTATTGGGATGCTACTCCTGATCCAAGCAGTCCATATTACAATAATCCACAGGTGGTAGCAATATTTAAAGCTCATGGATTTTATTGGGGCGGGGATTGGTCTCCCAGTTTTTATGATCCCATGCATTTTACTTACACCAACCACTAAACGGTAGAAGCATACGGAATGACCAAAGGGCTGGCAAAGCTGCCGGCCCTTCGAATCATATGCAAGAATTTATCTGTATTAAAAATCTGGTAATATAATCCTATCACGAAGAAAAGGAGAAAAGAATATGCAGACAAGTACATATCGAACACGAACCGAATGGACACCAAAAACATATGAAAAGGTAAAAACAGATGAGAATCTTTGGGTGATCGGACTGGATTCCGGTTATGGCGGCATGAAAGGTTTCTCACCAAATAAATATTTTTGTTTCCCATCTTATGCGAAACTTCTGAATCAGGATAAGAGCATGATGACAATGTTCGATAAAAATGATGTGATCTATCAGGATCTGGATACCGGAGAGCTATATCTGCTGGGTCGAAATGCCCAGAACAGTATATCAAAAAATGATACGAATGATACGGATGGCGAGCTTTTCACACGAAAACGCTATAAGAACAAAAAATTCTATGTCCTTTGCATGGCTGCAATAGGCCTTGCATGTATGCCCAACTACAAGGATCCTGATACGAGTGGGATAGGAAAAGAAATCATCCTTCAGGCAGGACTTCCTCCAGCATATCTGGATATGGATAAAGGACCTTATACACAGATGCTTACAAGGCCTGCCAATTTCAGGCTCAAGGTTGGAAAGAATCCGTGGCAGGAATTCCATATCGCTATCAAACCGGAGAATATTCATGTGATGGCACAGCCATCTGGAACGATGGCATCTATTAATATCGGAAATAACGGTCAGTATATCCAGGATGCTCGCAAATATCTCACTGGTAACGTACTGATCATAGATATTGGCTTCAACACAATGGATGTTTATGGAATGAAAGGACATATTCTTTCTGCCAATGAGTCATTTGATACTTTTGGGATGCGTGCGATCCTGCAGATGGTATCCGAAGAGATCAAGAAAGAAAAAAATGAAGAAATACGTGTGGCTGCCATGCAGAAATATCTTGAAAAAGGAACGATTCCGATTACAAAAGAAATGAGTATGGATGAAGAAGACTTTACGTTTTCAGATGAGGAATGGCCATTTGATAAGATCCTCGAAAAATGCAGTTATAAAGTCTGCAATATGGCTCTGAAACATCTTAGCAATATCACGGATCAATTTGCTGATTATGAATATCTCGTCGTTACAGGAGGGACAGGGGCTGCATGGTATGATTGGATCCAGGATAAATTCAAGAACAGCAAATTGCAGATAATTCCAGGAAACCGCAATGATAACCTTGATATGCTTTATGCCAATGTACGTGGGTACTATCTGTTCCGATCTATGAATTTGATCAATCAAATGCGAAAGAGAAATAACTAATCTGAGGAGGATTATAAGGTGAAAGCAATTATCCGCTTGAATAAATGCCATGATATGGATCTGATCATATTAAAAATGGAATATCATGTTAATCTTGCTGAAACAGCAAAAATATGCATGAGAGCATATGTACATCATGAAAATATTGTATTTCGACCATGTAAAAGTCCGACTGTCCCCAAAAAGTATATCTATAAAAAATATCAGATGAAACAGGGAGCTGAACAGATTCAGTTCCCTTCGCAGACATTTACGTTGACATTAAGTGAGGACTCTGATGCGGACTGTATCGCTTTCTGGAAAAATATTATCCCCGGATATCGTACCATGTTTATCAAACAGCTGTTAAGGATATACCTGAAGACGCCTATGATCCCGGAATTCATGTGTAATGTGCCAAAGGACCTGAACAAATACACAGATACCCCCACAGACACATACGATATCCCTCTGCGGGATAAGAATAGACTAAAATCAAGGACCAGGGAAGAAATAGAATCACATATCCTAAAGAATGATTTACAATTATCAACCGGTAATGATACAGAGAGACAGAAGATCGAGGAGGATATCTTAAGAACGAACCCTGTATATCAGTCGCCACACAGTTCCGTAAAAAGGGAAAAAACAATTGGATCTGGAGCCAGAGTACCTGTTTCATCCGTTGATAAGGATATAAGGGATAATCATGGCAGAAAATACGGCTACGATGGGCAAAGAATCCCATTCAACGATAAGAATGAGACAATAGAACTTAATAAGAGTAGTGATGCTGATCTCAAAGAGGATGATGATGAATTGATGAACCTGCTGTCTGCATGGACAAACGGGTGATATATATATCAGGGAGGTATAAATTGAAAATAACTGAATTTGATAAAACAAAGGAATTTGAAAATAAAATAGAACCCATGATCAGGGAACTTATTAAGATGTGTAAATTTTATGAAGTACCATTATTTGTATCGGCCTGTACAAAAAGTGAGAAAGAAAAGACCTCTTATCGGAATTTCCATGTAAGCACTGCTATCAATAACCAAAATCTGAAAGATGATCAGATAAGGAAACACATTTTGATCGCAAATGGTTTTGATGCCATACAGCCAGGTACATGCATGGAGATCATGCCTGATGATCTGTTTTCTGATATGGCAGACAGTCAGGAGGTATAGGGATTGATTTATATAACAACAAATAAAGACATCAATAATGATAAGAATCTGCTCAAAACAGCAAGTACGCTATCATCTGATGATATATTATTTATGCTCAGTCTTGATATCGAGCATTCACCTGAAAGTCTTCGTATCCTCCAGAATGCTGCCGATAAAAAAAAATTCAGCTTAAAACAATATAGCCTTACAGAGGGTGATTTTGCAGATGATTCTTTAGACCTTAACAATAAATGCAATCTTGCAATTCAAAGGATTGTGGATCAGTATCTCAAGATAAATCAAGAACGCAAACTGATCTTTGTTGGATATACGATCATTCCTACAATGCTTAGTCTGTATGGCTATCTGAGAGAACACAATGTACAGCTGGAAGCGCGTATGGTCAGTTTTAACGCAACCAAAAATATTCTGACCGATAAGGGAAAAATCCAAATGTACTATGAAAGATGGCTGAAGTCAAATAAAAACCAGAATAAGAAAATATCCCAACGTACCCTTGAACTTGCGATGGATGATGATGGAGGCACGACGAATGTTACCGTTTACAAACCAACGCCCATACTCATTCATGAAACAGACGAAGAAGATGTAGAGATTGTTGGTATCATATCAAATGAAGATGACAGACATGAAAGAATCGACCCAAAAGATGT
This sequence comes from Eubacterium sp., assembly GCA_022764165.1. Classification (GTDB taxonomy): domain Bacteria; phylum Bacillota; class Clostridia; order Lachnospirales; family Lachnospiraceae; genus Oliverpabstia. Next base: position 31,715 of record JALERM010000037.1, read on the forward strand.
CCCTCTTTTAGCAAATGATACTCAAACAGAAAAATGTCCCGAGCAGAAAACTGATATATCTGGATCTGTTCCGGATGACAAGCCGGATGATAGTGTTACTGATCATACTTCTGAGGAATCCCAATCCAGTGTCGAAACGGTAAAGGATCCGAAGCCAGATATCCAGAAACCAGAAACTCAAACAGAAAACAACAAGAAGGTTAATGAACCTGCTGCACCAGCTGACGTCATAAATGTTTCTAATCATCCTTTGAAGAAATTTGGGAATAAGGTGGTAAATACCTTCTCTAAAAAGAGTATGGGACGTGTAGCCGGCAAGAATAATGAACCAAAACAGGAGACAAGATATCAGGACAGCCAGGGGAATCCTCTGATAGAGAAAAAAAAGACACGGGAAGAGATTGAAGAATCCATATTCCGTAAAGAAATTCAAAAAGAGGAAGAAAAACCTGAGTATTCTCCTGAATTAATTCACCGTCTGCAGGAGTATGAGCAATTGATCGACCGTTCCAACCTGTTTTTACGGAAACAATTAAAAATAGATGTACTGGATAACAAAGATTTTTATACCCTTATCAATCTGGTTCAGACATCCACTTCGCCGGAAGAATTGATACAGAATATGGCAATTGAACTTCCTTGCCATCACTTTGAAGTGATTTCTGATAAAGATTTTATTGAATATAGAAGGGTTGCCAGAGAGGTCACGGAAGCCACCAATCAGTTTTCCATATGATAGAGGAGGAATATTGCTGTGAAGAAAATAATGCTATTACTGATCGGTTGTCTTATGATCATAGGCGGTTTTTGGATATTAGGGGATAACTGTTCTGTTGCACTTGAATATCTGGAATTTGATAAACAGCAGGATGAAGTTGTCAATACATATGTTGGAAATCCACATCTAGTTCATCAGACAGAGACCGAGGTAGATAACCATATTCCAGATCTTGACATTGATTTTGACGCCCTGCTTGAGGTGAATCCCGATATCATCGGATGGCTATATATTCCCGGTACTGGAACAAATTATCCCATCCTGTTAGGAGATGATGATTCTGAATATTTACATACGAACTACCGACATGAATATCAATATCTGGGTTCCATATTTGCCCATTATCGTACATCACCCAAGCTAGATGATCCCTACACGGTTCTTTTTGGTCATAATATGCGTTCTGGTCGTATGTTCGGAAATCTATCTGATTATCAAAGTAAATCATTCCGGAATGCAAATCCATTTGTATATATCTATACTCCAGACAGAAGTCTTCAGTGTACGATTTATGCCAGTGGTTATGCAGATGCAACAGATACAGAAATATTTTCCTACAGATATGAATACCAGACAGAAAGTTTTAGAAAGCTGATAGATACTACAGTTTCGAATAGTTCTTATGATTGTGCCATAGCCCCCACTGACAGTGACCAGATTTTCTGCTTGTCAACATGTATGGATGGTGGACAAAAAGACAAGAGATATGTTGTTCATTGCGTTGCAACCTATATCGAAGAAAAATAATTCATAACTGCAGTTATAGCAAGTTGCTGTGCTGCAGTATTTTGTTGACATATTTCCGGATGACCATTCGATTTTATGATTTCATCTCCTTTACTTACCCATATTTTCACTGTAACAAGATTCATATTATGGAGAACGAAATAACAGGAGGAAAGAAAATGAAACCATTAACTGAATTACGTAAAAAACCCTACACTTCAGAAGAATTGTTCGACAACATTGTCAGAATTCTGAGAGAAAATCATGCCCTGCCATATATTTTGGACTATGCCACGGCTGTTTCAAGATCATACGATCATGAAATTCGAACGGATGAATTTGATATCATGTGTGATCTTGGATTTGGTGGATCCGAAGGCATTTATCTTACCATTTTTATCCAATATGATGCATCAAACACGGTTCATATCGGTACATGTAAAACCTTGCATAACAGTAAAGATGCCCTTCGTACGATGGCAATCTTAGAGGCGGATGTTATCTGGCATACAAGGCAATTTGTATCAGAACATTCCGATGATTTTATCTGGACGGGGTATAGTGTATTTTTGTTCAAAACAGATGGAAGTGAGCCATGTTTCCATTTCAGCTCTCAAACAAAGGATTCTGCGATGGAACATATCCAAACATTTCTTCCTAGAGAAGAATATGACCATGCAGTACTGCGGGATAACGTAAATAAAACTGACACGGTTATACGGAAGGAGGAATTCTAATGTTGATGCGAAAAGAAGATATCATCCGTCAGTGCCAGAAACAAAACAGCACTGTCCTTTCTTTTCCGGAGCGTGGTCCCTGGGGATCCAATGCTTATAGAGGAAATTGTTCTGGTTATGTACATGCATTTTTGATATGGAAGTATAAGGTACAAAAACTGGCAGAATTATTTGCAGGATCTGGTACCGGTTATGATGTATCACAGGATATGGGAATTTCATATGTGGGTGCAGATTTAAACCCGAATCCAGTTCGCCCGGGAATCTTGTGTGTGGATGCAACTCAGGATGAGGTCCCTGATGATTTTTATGATGCTGATTTTCTGTTTCAGCATCCACCTTATGGGCTTGAGATTGGAATTCCGTATGCTGGCAATATGTATGAAGATCCAACAGGCAAGCTATCTGGATCAGATCTTGGACAGATGCCGTGGGATATATTCATTAAAACACTGAACTATATCACAATGAAATACTATGCGGCTATGGCTCCCGGAGCACGTATGGGAATTTTGATGGGGGATGTACGAAGGAATGGACACTTTTATTCGATGCTGAATGATATTGTAAAGCCAGGTGAAGTAGAGCAGGTGATCAGTCAATTACCCACTACTTGACCTAACGGTCTGAAGTAGGGGCTTGAAAAAGCCGGTTGACTAGCCTCAGTCTGTCTGTGCTTGCAGCAGACTACATCACAATGATCAATACCCTAACGGACGGTTCCCTAATCCGGGTGG
>JALERM010000134.1 GCA_022764165.1 Eubacterium sp.
GATCTTCCGCCTACTTTTTGTTGATTATTATAAGCTATATCATTGGTTTATGGACTTTGTAGCCTACAGTTTACCAATTATTGTAGGCTTATTAATTTATTTCCGGAATTCTCAGCCTACGTTTCTTCTTATTTGGTAGGAGCTAATAACTGTTTCTGGGATTTCCAGCTTACATCTCTTCGTATTTGGTAGGATATAATATCAGTTTCTTTAATTTTGGCCTACCTATGCGTGTTTGAACAGGCTAAGCACCGTATATAATGAAGTGTCAGCCTTCTATGAACAGTCAAGTTGAGATTCAAAATAGTAGCTTCTGAAATACAATATATAATATGCGAATGTTAATTTATAAATTGCATAAACTAACTGAATGTGATATTATAAATAAAAGTTCTAAGCAAGGTGAGGAAGCTAACATTTAAAAAGGAATCAGTCATCCGGTTTCTCTTGCAAATTCACGATGCGTATGCTATTTTATAAATATAACATAAAATAAGTTATATTTATAAAAGCGGTGATTGTAATGAAAGATTTTTTAGAAAAAGCATTAAGACAGAATGTGACCATTGAGGAAGATAATGAAGTATATGGAAAATTACCATTGGTGTATCGAGGTCGATATGATCTATTTAAGGTTAAAACCAATGGTTTGTTATGGATGGCTATCCGTCCCAAAAGCGAAATAAGGTTGGTAATGCTCAGAAAAGACAGAGCAAGAGTGGAAAAAGCGGCAGGGTTAAACTGTGCACTCTTTCTTGATCGAGCGACATTTTATATAAAGGAAAAGCTGATGGAAGAGGGGATACCTTTTGTAATAGAAGGAAAGCAGGTGTACCTTCCTTTCATAGGGTATTTACTCAGTAATGCAAATAACAGAGAACTGGAACCGGTACATCTGATTTCATTTTTGACACAGAAACTGCTTTTTGCAGCTATTTATGAAAGATGGAATGAAGTAAAAGCATCTGATGCAGCAGATAGATTAGGAGTGTCAAGAATGTCCGTAAGCAGATGCTTCGATGAACTGGAATATCTGAATATTGATGTGCTGAGTATGAAAGGAAAATCAAGAGTGATCAGTGTTCCGGATGATTTAAAGAAGCTTTGGAATCAATGCGCAGGTGTACTGAGAAATCCAGTGATTCGAAAATTTGTTTTTGACAAAGATATGGAACTTAATAAAAAAGCGGGGATCTCTGCCTTATGTGAGTATTCTCTTTTATCTGACAATGACTATCCGACCTATGCTGTAACAAAGAAAGAAATAAAGGATAGTGGGGTGAAAACGTCAAGACAGGCGGGTTCGTCAGAAGATATAGGCTGCGTTGTTCTGGAACTTGGCTATTTTATTGACTTTGGAGGTAAAGAAATGCAGGATCCATTAAGTGTTGCCTTATCAATGACAGAGGAAGAACGAGCCGATGAACGAGTAGGTATTTCGATCAATGAGATGTTGGAGGAGTATGTATGGTCAAGGGATTAGATATATTTCGTAAATATTTTGCAGATTATGGGGAACAGTATGTTTTGATCGGTGGAGCCGCCTGTGATATTGTATTTGAGAGTAATGAAGCAAACTTCAGAGCAACAAGAGATCTGGATATGGTTTTAATCATTGAGGCTCTGACACCGCAGTTTGGAGAAATGTTTTGGGGATTCATCGTGGACGGAAAATATAGAAACAAAGCTACAAATGGCGGAAAACCGCAATTTTACAGATTTGATAAGCCGGAAGATGATTCATTTCCCAAAATGATAGAGTTGTTCTGCAGGACAGACTTTGAATTTAAGAAGGTGGAAGGAATTACACCGATTCATATCGATGATGAAATATCCAGTTTGTCGGCGATTCTTTTGGATGATGACTACTATAAAGCACTTCTTGATGGAAAGATGGTAAAGAACGGTCTTTCTGTCCTTAGACCGGAATACATTATCCTTTTTAAGGCAAAGGCATACCTGGATCTAAAGATGAGAAAAGAATCCGGAGGATTGGTTGATTCTGGAACGATTAAGAAGCATAAAAAAGATATTTTGCGTATCGCTGCAGAGCTTATGTTGGAGAGAGTGGCCGATTTGCCTGCGACAGTGGATAGTGATATTCAAACATTCATTGATGCTCTGGAAAAGGAGCCATTTGATCAAAACTCTTTGAAAACGTATGGTTTGAAAAATGATGATGTTGTGAGTTTGTTAAAGCGAATATTCGTATAGTACTGTATGACGGCAAGCTGGTAGGATGTATTGATTAGTTTTTGCATTTTCTTCCTACCGTTTTTCATTTTTGATAGGCTCTAATCATTGTTATTGAGATCTTCCGCCTACTTTTTGTTGATTATTATAAGCTATATCATTGGTTTATGGACTTTGTAGCCTACAGTTTA